>JBDSME010000152.1:0-4771 GCA_039916065.1 Polyangia bacterium | reverse complement strand
CAATAGGTGCCAGGGACATGGCCTCGCGCTGAATACTCGGCCCCCCCCGCCGAGACAGTGCTCCGGCGACACCACCGCCCATAATCCCTAAGGAATTCGCGGGGTTAACTACGGCATCCACCGCCATCGTGGTGATGTCCGTCTTAGCCAGATGGACCTGCATGCGATGTGAACCGACCAGGGAACACAGTAACACTTCCTGGGGCCGGTCACGAATTACTATTGAGAACTCGCGCCCGGCCGTTAACGACCGTCCTCACCGGTTCGGGATCACATGAGGAGCTGAGTCAGCTCTTGCTCGATCTTGTGTTCGTCCTCGGCGCGGGCCACCGAGAGCTCCTGGACGATCAGGCCGCGCGCCGTGTCCAGCATGCGGCGCTCACCAAAGGAGAGGGGCTTCAGCCCCTTCAGGCGGTAGAGGTCCCGAAATACTTCGGCCACCTCGAAGAGCGATCCCGAGCGAATCTTCTCCATGAAACCGCGATACCGCCGGTTCCAGGTCTGGCGATCGACGTGCACTTCCTTGTCGCGGAGGATCTGGCGCACCTCGTCTATCTCATCTTCGCCCACGATCCGCCGGAGGCCGACCTGCCCCGACTTGTCCGTCGGGACCATGATGCGGTTGTCGCTCTCCAGCACGCGCAGCACATAGAAGCGCTGCATCTTGCCGGAGATCTCCTTCTGTTCTATGCCCACGACCTCCGCCACTCCTTGCGAGGGGTAGACGGCCTTGTCACCGATGGCGAACTCGCTGGACACTGTGCAACCTCCGAAAATGTCGTCTGTGTGCACGAACTAGTTGAAACCACTAACTAATTTAGTTCAGGTCCAGGCTCACCAAGTGTACCGCCGGGTCGTTGCAGGTGTCAAGAGGCATGACATCTCCCGACAAACACCCCGGGAGCCTCCTTCACGGGCCCCCCAGTCTCCAGGCCCCAGTTTCCACACCCCAGTCTCATTTGGAGCAAAGGAAGGCTGTTCTGGGTTATTTTCCTTGGCGATGGCTTACGGATACAACGACTCGTTTGTGGGAGGACACCCTCCGGTTCAGATCCAGCGTGTCGGTGGGTGGAAGGCGCTGGCGGGCGCGATGCTTGCCGCGGCGGGATTGGGGTTCGCGGGATACGTTTATCTCGGGCCCTACCAGAAACTGACAAAGGAGATGGCGGTCCGCACCGCCGAGCTGGGCGAAGAGCGGACGTCCAGCCAAGATGTGGCGGCTGAACGGGACAAGCTGAAAAGGCAGATCGCCGAACGTGACAGCGCGGATCAAAATAAGGCCGCGTCGCAGTCCAGGAGGCAGCAGGCGGTGGACGCATTCGCCGCCGAGCTGAAGACGCCGCTCGCGGCATTCGGCGCGACTGTCTCGGCCGACGGCGGCCGGGCGCGGGTGGGGTTCGCCACCAGCTCGATGTTCGATCAGCCAACCTCCACGGTGATCTCACCGCAGGGTGAAGCGGCCTTGAAGGTGCTTGCGGGATCTTTGAAGAAGGCCGGCTTTCGCGTCGGCGTTCTGGCGAAACTGATCACGACTCCGCCTCCCCGCGAGCTGGCGCAGTTCAAGAATATCGGTGAATTCGCCATGCTGCGTGCCGTACGCGTGGCACTGGGGCTGGTCGCGGGAGGGGTGGCACCGGATCGGATCGCCGCTACGGGCGACAATCCCCCCACGACGCACAAGGGAAAGCCGGCCGTCCCGGATCATCTGGAAATCGAGATCGAGCCCGAGTGATCGCCAGGCCCACTGGCTGGCTGCACCCGCGCCATGGCGACTCCGTTGGCGAAAGGTTCCTCGGCGGGGGCGTCGGCGGCGGTCGGTCAGCGGCTATGCGCCCGCTCAGCGCGCGGGGCCATCGACCGTGCCGCTTGCCGGCGGCCTTGGCCAAGGTGTTGCTGGTCTCCTCTGCCGCCATGGTGTTGAGTCCGTCCTCCGCCTCTGCCTACGACTTCGCGCTGTCTGTTCGGACGGTGGGACAGGGTTACCAGGAGCGACGCTATGGCTCCAGCGGCGGAGCGGAACTGCTCAGCCGACGCCGTCTCACCCAGTATCTGAGCCTGTCGGTCTTCAACATTGCGCCCGAGGACTGGCGGGGACGAGACGGGGATCGCAACTCCGTGTCTTTCGAGCTGGGCATGCGCTTCGACAGCGACTTTGGGCAGTTCTTGTTGGGACGGCCGCGCGGGTTGGATGAGATCGGCGAGCTCAGCCAGAACCAAATTGACGTCCTTTATGCATACCTGCTGGCGCGAGATGTGGGCGGCCACCTGGACGTGCAACTCGGCCGCCAGTTGCACTACGATCTGGTGGACTTCTATTCCTTCGACGGCGCCGACGGACAACTTCGGCTGGGGCGCTATGTAACGACCGAGGCGTTTGCCGGGACCGAGGTGCGCGGACAAACGCCGCTCTCCGCGCCCATCTACGAACTCGATGGCACCAGCGTGGGATCGCGCGATCCCGCCACCCATCCGGAGCAGCAGCAAGCCCTGCGGCCTCTGGTGGGCGGGGCCATCGCCCTGGACCGCGCCTTGCCGGTGGAGGCGCGGGTGGCCTACCGGCGGGTCTTCTCACCGACGGAGGCGCGGGGGCCGGGATATCCAGAATACGGAGTTAATCATGAGAGCCTGGCCATCACGGCAGGGGCGCGCTGGCACGATCGGGTGTTTGTCACCGGCGGTGCCCGTTACAACCTGCTGGTGGCGGCCTGGGACGACCAACAGGTGGCCGCCCGTTTTCGTATCGGCGCGCGGCATCTGCTGTCGTTGGAGTACAGCTACCTGGCGCCGACGTTCGACGGTGACTCCATCTGGAACGTGTTCGGCGCGGGTGCCTACGCCGATCTGCGGGCTGGCTACGACGTGGAACTTTCGCCGGTCTGGCGGGTCCACCTTCGCGGCTTTCAGCGGACATTTGATGAGATTGCCGAGGGGACTTCCGATGGGACTTCCGACGGGATTTTCGGTGACACCTTCGGCGTGCGAGGGGCGCGAACAGCCACCAGTTGTCTGGTGCGCGTGGGCACCGCGCCATGCAGCCGCGCGTATGGAGGCAACGCCGGGGCCGACGGGCGTGGCTGGAGAGGGCGCCTGCGCGTCGACGTCTATGCAGAGTCCGGCGTGGGCGGCTGGAAGGTGGGCGGCGATCTTTCCGGACGGGTGGTGGTCCGGCCGCATGTCCTGGAATTGGAAGGGCGACTGACCGCGTATTCCTGGCGTGCGGAAGGCGTCCCGGAGCCTCGTGACGTGCTGATGGTGGGAACCGGAGCGGGAGCCCTCTATGAAATGAGCCGCAACATGCGGCTGCATTTTCTCGCAGAGAACAACAGCGGGACCTACTACCGCGCGCAGGTGCGGGGACTGGCTGTTCTGGAAGTGGATGTGACGTTGTGAGGGTGGGGAGGGCGCGCGCTTGCGTCGCCGCTGGGGCGTTCGCGGTGGGTGCGTTGACGCTGCTGCCGATGTGGCACGGGAATGCCGCTCCGGGGGCTGCCCGTCCGGTGGTGGGCGCGCCGGCCGCATTGCCGGCCATGGATCCAATCGAACCGACTGCAACGCCGGTCGCGCTACCAGCGAGCGACGGCGCATCATCGCCCGCCGTATATCCACCGTTGTCAGTGGTGTTCAGATTTGATCACGCGCGACACGCCCGCAAAGGTGTCACCTGTGCACGCTGTCATGACGCGGCCGCGACGTCCCTGACCGCCAAGGACAACCTGCTGCCAGGAGAGCAGGTCTGTCGCGACTGCCACGCGAACGGGAATGGTGTTGAGCAGGCGCGGCAGGCGCTGCCGGCGCCCAACTTGAAGTTCAACCACAAGCTGCACCTGCAACGAGGGATGGCCTGTGCCCTTTGCCATGCGGGCGTGGAAGAGGAGACGTCGCCAGCACCAGCAGCCACTGGCGACGCACCTTCGAAAGCGAAAGCGACGGTGGTGCCCGGGTCAGCGACCTCGGTGATGTCGGGGGGCGCGTCGGCTCATTTGCCTCGTATGGCGCTTTGCCTGGGTTGCCACGACGGGCGCCAGGCGACGGCGCGTTGTGGGGCCTGTCATCCCACGACGCCCGACGGGCGCCTCCGCACCGCATTTCCTTCGGGGCTGCTGATTCCGAGTGGCTCACTGCGCGGGACGGACGCCCACACTTCGAGCTTCCGGACACAGCACAAGGCCGCGGCGCGCGACGAGCGCTATTGCGCCACCTGCCACAAGCAGACGGAATGCACCGAGTGCCACGGCGCCGGGGTGATCCGCCCCGTCGATTTTCACCCCGTGGACTACGCCACCTTGCACGCGGTGGACGCCCGCCGAAACATCCCCAACTGCTCGTCATGCCACCGCAACCAGACCTTCTGCCTCGGCTGCCATCAGCGGTTGGGGGTAGCGGCGGACACGGAAGGGGGGCGTCCAGGCCGCCAGCCCGACAACCCCTTCGGTACAGGCACCGCGGTGAAACATTTTCACCCGCCCGGCTGGGTCCGCGATGAAGCGGGCGTGGTGTTGTCGTCGCCCACCCCCGCGAGCCACAGCTTCCAGGCGCGCCGCAATCTGCGTACCTGTGTGTCCTGTCACCGAGAGGAAAGCTGCCTGACGTGTCATTCCGCGGACCCCACCCGGTCCATGGGGGTCAGCCCCCACCCGCCGGGGTTCGCGCGCTCGGCAGCCTGTGGGGCGATGGCCAGGCGCAACACGCGCGCCTGCCTGAAATGTCATGCGCCCGGCGCCTCCGCGCTGTCATGCGATTGACAGCGCCTCCGCGCTGTCATGCGATCGAC
>JBDSME010000151.1:0-8369 GCA_039916065.1 Polyangia bacterium | reverse complement strand
GAGACCGACCCAACCAGTTGTTGGTGGTCGCTCCCAGATTCTGCGCATGAAGAGTCATGGCTCCGTTGGTCGCGACGGCGGCGCCATCGATATAGAGCGTGCCCGTGAACGACGCTCCCGCGGGCAGGACCACCACGATGTGGTGCCAGGTATTGGGCGTCAGTGTGGATGGTCCGTCCAGGCGTTGCTCGGCTGTGGCGGTGTGTCCACTGTTGGTGATGGCAAACCGAACGGGGGTGTTCGCGGCATCGGCGGCGCGCGTGGTGAGGTACATGTTGGGTGATGTACCGATGCCGCTGCCGATGTCGAAGATGCGTGACCAGTTCTGGGCGGTGGTGTTGGCAGTCAGGTTCACCCACACAGCGATGGTGACGGCCTGGGGCGCAAGCGCCTCCAGCGTGGGAATCGTGACGTACCCGCCGTTGGCGTTGGGAGAGCTGGCGGCCGGTACCAGGCTGACCGAATGAGTTCCCACCTGCTTCATGGGTGAAAAGCCCGCGCTGCCACCCGTTCCCATGGTCTTCAAGGTGGCGTCTCTCGCCATGCCCCCGAACAACGCTGAATCCGCGGCCACTGTCCCGGCGCTCTCATCGAAGGTGTACCAGAGCACCAGGTCGGGATCGACTGCCCCCACCGTGCCGCCGGTGGCTCCGCCCGTACGCCCACCGGTACCAGCCGGGGCTCCGCCGGTCGCGCTTCCCGCGCCGCCCGTGCCGATGCCACCGCTGGCGCTTCCGCCGGTGGCCTGCCCGCCGGTACCCTGCCCGCCGGTACCCGTTCCGCCGGTGCTGGCAGCGGGCATTCCGCCCGAGCCGATGATACCGGCATCCCCATCCCCTCCCCCGCCCTCCCCAGCGGCGGCACCGGTGCCGCCTTCACCGCCCGCGCCTCCGTTTGCGGCCACCAGCCATCCGCCATCGGCAGCGTTGAGACATCCGCTGCATCGTTCAGGAGCGGCGAGGCAGCCCGAGATCGTCGCCGTCGCGACTGCCAGGAGAGTGAACAGGATCGCGCGTTCCAGCTTCACGATGAACGAGCCATCGGCTGGTTGGGCCAAACAATGAAGTCAGCGCCTACATCCGATGGCGCGTCATGACATCCGCCGCCCGGGCGGACCCGCGGTTTGGCGATTTACCCCCTGGTCTCCTGGGGACGCGCTCCGGTGGTGTTGTCGGAAAAGGTCAGCCGCGGCGGTCGCGGTTCCTCGCCCGGGGAGACGGGGTGTGGCGTCTGATCGGGCTGCTGCCTGGGCAGGTACACGCGCACCGTCGTCCCCTGCCCCGGTGCGCTGTCGACCTCTATTCGTCCGCCATGCGCTCTGACGATCTGGCGTACCACGAACAGACCCAGCCCCACCCCGGGGATGTTGTGCTTCGATACGTCGAAGCGCCGGAACGGTTCGAACATTTGCCGCTGGTCATCCTCACTGATTCCCACGCCGTGATCGGTCACGGCGATCAGCACCTCCTCTTAAAACCGACAGCTCGCGCTGCGTCGACGAGGCCTCGAACAGCTCCATGGTCTCCCGCACCAGTTCGCGCGCGTCCCACGCCTGAAAAGTCACGGCCAGCTGTCCTGCTTCGATCCGTGCCATGTCCAGAAAGTCCCCCACCATCCGTTCGAGCTGCCCGATCTGACGTTCCACCAATGCCACCGTTCGCCGGACCATCGCCTCGGGTGGCAGCGGCGGGTCGGGGTTGATCAGGGCCACGGACATCCGGAGCGCCGTCAGCGGGTTGCGGAGATCATGCGCGACGCCGCCCAGGAACTTGAGCTGCGTCTGCCGCTGGGGGGGCCAAGGCGTCGGCCATCTGATTGAAGCGACGGGCCATATCCCGCAGTTCTCCCGGTCCGGCCTCCGCGGCGCGGGCCTCGTGGTGGCCGTGCGCGAACCGTTCTATCGAGGTAGCCAGGTCCAGCACTGGCCGGACGGCACGCGATCGCAACCACCACAGCAACCAGCCAGAAAACAGCACCACGCCAATGCCGATGGTGACCGCCACCCCTGTCGCCAGCGACTCCCAGTGCGTCGCCTGCATGCGGGCACGCCGCGCGTTGACGACGCTGAAGTTCACCAGCCGGTCGATTTCGTCGTAAGCGGCCTTGAGCAGGGCCGGCTTGCGCTCAGCCTCGGGGCCGGACGCATGTGCGCTCTGCAGATATCTCTCCACGGCTGACTCGGTGGCTTTGAGGGCTTCGCCCTCCGATCGCGAGCTCAGTCCTTCTTCAGTTTGAACTCGACGCGATGGCCAGGCCCTTCGGACGGCTTGCTGAGGCGAGGCGCCACCAGGAACAGCCGGGCGGCACCTTCCGGCGCCACCCGCGCCAGGCTTTCGCGTACGGCGCTGGCGCGGCGTTCCGCCAGTGCACGGAGTGCGTCGTCGTCCACCAAGGTGTTCGCCATCAGCAGCTTCTCCATCTCCGCGGACGGCAAGTCCTTGGGACGGCCCAGCACGTTCCGGGGCTTGGGAAATGTGGCGGCTCGATAGGCCTTCTCCAGCAGGCGGGGCCGCTCCGCCACGTCAAAGCGAACCTTGTCCGGGTCCGGATCTGACACCGTGACGCCGCCCTGGACAACTTCCAGCAGCTTCTGCTTTTTCAGCGTGCGTTCGTAAAGATGTGCCTTCAGCCCTTCGCGGTCACGCACCGGATCGGCGCCCCCTTCGATCTCGAACGAAAGGCCCGGGCGTTCCCGCAGCGCTCTACCCAGCGACGCCAGCTTGTCGCGCACGCGGGAATCCAGCGCGTCGGCGCCCGGCGCGAAAGGGACCCGCGACAGCTCGTCGCCACCACCGAACAGCGAGGCGATCATGGAGAACGGGGCAGTGGCCGCCTTCACGATCAGGTTGCCCAGCACCTTCAGGACCGCCCGCCCGATCTTGAAATCCGGACTGTCCAGCGATCCGGCGATGGGCAGATCGATGTCGATGACACCGTGACGATCCTTGAGGAGCGCCACCGCCAGCCGGACCGGCAGATTGGTCGCGTCAGGGCTGTTCACTTTGTCTCCGAAGGTGAACTGCTCCACGACCAGACGGTTCTTGGCGTCCAGCTTCCTATCGGCGATGCGATAGTCCAGGGCCAGCGACAGCTTCCCTTTGCTGATGCCATAGCCGGCGTACTTGGCGGCATAGGAGCTGGTGGGCGGCAGCTCGAAGTCCTTCAGGTTCACCTTGACGTCGACGAACAGGTTGTGGGCCAAGGGGTTGGTCTTCCCCACGATGGACAGGTTCCCCGCGTGATCGACGCTGCCCCGGATGTCGACGTCCGCCAGGGTGCTCCCATCGGCGGACAGACCGGAGATGCGACCGGCCAGGTCGGTCAATTCGGCAGAATAGTTGGGACGGATCAAGCGGTCGCTGAAGCTCACGTGGCCTCCTTGCAAGGTGACCTGACCAATGCTGAGCGGAAAGGACTCTGCCGGCGCGTCTTGGGACTGTTGCGGCTGCTTCGACGCGCCCGGCGTCTTGCCGGAGGGCGGCGCGGCCTTCGTCGCCACGGCACCGTCGGCGGGCGCCGGCTGAGCCAGGATGTCCTGGACGTTGAAATGAGCGTCGGGGAAGATCACCAGCCGCGAATAGAAGTCCGTGAGCGCCAGGTCGTGAATCGCCACCGCCAGGGGCACCGTGGTCAGCGCCAGCTGTCCGACGTGAAAGGACTTCCACCTCAGGAACTCCTCGTGCTTGCTTCCGTCGACGGAGGCGAAGCTATCCAGATCGATGTCACCCGTGAAGGCGACCCGGGCCCCGGGGGCCGCCGGCGCACGGCCAAGCAGGGCGGCCGGCGGTCGCGGCACCTCGACCTTGGCGCGGCCCTTCACCGAGACCGTGCCGTCGGTGATCACCAGGTTGAGCTGGTCGGCGAAGTAAGGTTGCAGCGGCAGGATCTCCAGCGTGCGCAAATCGATGCGCAGATCCGCCCATAGCGGTTCGAGCGTGGCGGCGCCGGTGACGGCCAACCGCCCGCGGTTGTTCAGCCCCACCTTCACATCGACGGTGCCGCGGGTACCGGGCGCCGTCCCCAGGCCGGTCGCGTTCACATTGATCGGCGCGATCGCCAGCGTGGCTTTCGGACGCATCATGCGGTCCTCGAAGCGCGCGCCCCAGCCCTCTACTTGCAGGCGCCTCAGACCGACGGACCAGGGGTTTTCCTGGTGGACGGGCACCGACTTTGGTGGTGCAGCCGACCCGGGCGCCGCCGGTGCCGCCGCCACCAGCGTGGTCAGATCAATGACGCCATTTTCGTCTCGTTCCGCCACCACCCTACCCTCGTGGGTCACCACGTCATCGATGGTGGCCGCGCGCAGGGTGGGATTCACTTTCACACCGTGCGCCGCGAAATCCTTCAGCCGAAAGAAATCCCCGCTGGCACCACGACGGCGCAGTGCCAGCCCCGCCACTTCCAGGAATGCACCTTCGATCTGGATGTCCGGCGCCCCCCCCGCGACCGTCGGCGAACCGGGCCCGGATGAAGGCGCGGCGGTGCGCGCCGGCGCGAGGTGAGCTCCCAGGCCAGAGACGGCATAGCGGGCACCCAGGCGTACCCGACCCTGACGCACATCGAAGGCGATCTGGTCGCGGAAGTAAGGAGCGAAGCGCCCGGGCTCCACGCCCTCCAGGCTCATGGTTCCCTGCGCCGCCAGGGGCGTGAGCGTGATCGACCCTTCGTTCTTCAGCGTTCCTCCGGGCGCGGCGTGAAGGCCCAGCGTCATGGTGGCGCGCGCGCCCGGGGCATTGGACAGGTGGCGGATCGAGGCCGCAATCTGATCCACCTCCGCGGTGAAAGGGGGACGCACCGTCTCGTCGCGCAGGTGAAGCACGATATCCTTGAGGACGATCTCACCGACGGTGAACCGCGGCACCGCCGACGAGGCGGCGGATCCCCGCGGCGTCCTGGCCGCTTGGGGCGAGGCGATGGAAGGCGGCGGGGTGGACGGGCCCAGGCGCTGCAGGTTCAGGGCGCCGTCCGCACCACGGCGGGCGTGGACCTCCAATCCCGCCACCGTGACCCTTTCCAGGTCGAAGCTGCTGGCGGTGAGATCCACCTGGCGTACCAGGACCTCGAACTCCCGCAGATCGACCAGGGGAGCGCCCCCCTTTTCACGCAAGGAGACCTTGTCCACAGCAGCTCTCCCGCGTGCGGTGAGGCGGGCCGCCTGGGATGAGGGACGCACGAAGGATACGTCGATGTTCAGGTCCAGCAGCGCCGAGGCCACGTCGAAACCCAGCGGCACCGGCACGAAGGGCAAGTAGCGCGTCAGGTCCAGGGCGGTGATGCGCACCTCGATGGTGGTCTCCAGCGAATCCTTGAATGGTTTGGTGCGCCCCGCCAGCGCGAACGGCGTGCCGTCCATCGTCAATCGCAAACCCGGCTCGACGAAGGTGTCGATGAACGTCGGCAGGGTCGACACGAACGGGATGCCCAGGTCGAACCCGCTGATCACGTGCTTGCTGGCCAGCGGACGGTCATCGAAGTCGAACTGACCATCGGTGATCCGGATGTTGTTGATGGAGAACAGCGCGGGAGTGTCGCCGGGATGGGGCGGCGGTTCAGCGACGGCCGTCGGAGAAGAAAGACGTGCCAGGATGTCGGAGAAATTGTAGGCGGTGGTGTCCGACCATGCCTGGGGAGTCGCCTGAAGGCGCACCACGTGAAGGCGAGGCGAATCGAGTCGGACCTCCCGCACCACCGGAGCGCGTCGATACAGCGATTCCCACTGCGCGTTCACGAAGAGGCGTCGAAAACCCAGAAAGGGGGTGCGACCGTCCGGCTCGAACACCTGGAAATCATCGATGCTCAGAGTGAGTGAGAACGGATTGAACTTGACCCGCCCCACGCTGACGCGGCGGCCAGTCAGCTTGCCAAGTTGCGCCTCCGCCTGATGCTTCACCACGGGCGGCAGCACCAGAAATCCGAACACCGCGACCAGCACCGGGGTGACCACGGCGGCAACGGCCAGGCGGCGTGGCCACCGTCGCCTCCGCACGGTAATTGATGGTGGCGGCGATGGTGGCGGTGGGGTTGTTGGCGGGGGTGGAAAGACTGACTGGCTCGTCACCCCCCCCACATTACCGACATTCGGTTTCGGGCACACGTTGGCGGTAGGCTGTGAGCCGCGTGCCGTTCCGTGGGATGGAACCATGGTTCCGCGAGCTGTCACGCCTCAGGTTCAGAAATCATTCCGTTCGCTTCCAAGCCAAAACAGCAAGGAGAATCCCATGGCCATCATCGCGCGCTTCTGTCTTGACGTCCCCTTTGGAAAGAAAGCGGACCTGACGCGGGTCATTAAGAAATGGGACCCGATGTCCGAGGAGCTTGGCTTTCCCAGGCCTCAGGTGTTGATCGGGTCCATCGGCGCGCCGGAGTCGCGCGTTGAAATCAACTACTCATTCAAGAATTTGGCGGCCCTGGAGGCGGTATGGGCGAAGCTGAATGACCCACGGATGGTCGAGTACCAGAAGGATATGGCGCCTTTCGTGGTCCCGGCGTCACACCACTGGCAAATCTTCCGCGTCCAAGAAAACTAAACCGCCAGCTAAACCGCCAGCTGAACCGGCACCTAAACGGGCGGCCGGGGGGCGACAGGCACGTCCCGGAAGAGCCGCGTAGAATGGCGGCATGGACAGACACCAGCCGCCAATTCAAATGCCAGCCGGCACCGCTCCTCGGTCCGGCGCCTCCACCGCCGCTACCGCGAAGGAGGGTGGCGACGGGGCCGGAGGCGCCGCGCGAACGCCGGCTGGGGTGGACATACCGCGGTTGTTGCGGTTGCTGTCGGTGAGGCACGCCTCGGACGTTTTCCTCGGCGAAATTGCGGCGGAGGCAGTGGCAACTCCATCGCTCAACGGTGCCAGCGCCGAAGAACTGATGGAGCCGTCAGAGTTCTGCGCCAGTTCACGTGGCGGCGGGTTCCGCATCGCCATCAACTCCACGGAGTATGACGCCCTGAAACACGAGGGCGCCGTGGTGATGGGCTACGTGCCCTGAAGTGTCCCCGCGTCAAACCTTCGATGTGCGCTAGCGGTCAGTACTCTCCGCCCCGCCCTGCCTGCGGTCGGTATCGGCCTCACAGCGACATTGCGATTATCGTTGCACCTTGTCGGACAATTCCTTACTGTGAATTTCGTCGATTAGTTCCTTAAAAGCAGAAGGGGAGCCCCATATGAATCTTGCGCAACACCGCCGCGTCCCGACGTCTTCGTGCATCAACTCCAGCCGTGGTTGTCGCGCCGTTTCGGGGAGCAGCACCCTGGCGCGATTCGCAGGGGTGGCGCTGGTCATTGCCGCGGTGGCGGGTTGCACCGATGCGGCGGAGCAGGATCCCAATCTGACTGTTGCCCCGCTGGCAACACCGGTCGCGGTGACGGTGAACTCTGTTTCGACGAGAAAGCCCTATGCGCCGGCGTCCGCCGTCCCCGGCGCCGCCTACTACATCGATCGGGGATTCAAGATCGGGTCGCTCAGCGCGGCGTTGAATGGCGGCACGCTCATCAAGACGGCGAACGATGACAAGAATGTGACCGCGACCAATCACCTCCGGTTCACCCCGGCGGCGGCAGCGACGGTCTATGTCGGCATGGACAGGCGCACCACCAGATTGCCTGCGTGGCTCGACTCCACCTGGCGGCTCACCACCGAATCCTTCGTCAGCAACGGTGATGGCGCCGCGTCTCCCATGAAAATGTACGCGAAGGATTTCGCCAGTGGCGTCATCCAGCTCGGTGGAAACAAGCAGTCGCCCGCGGCCGGCATGGCTTCTAACTACGTGGTTGTGGTGGTGGCCAGGGCAACCAGCACGGGCACCGGCGGCTCGGGTACCGGCGGCGCAGCGACGGGCACCGGCGGTGCGGGAACCGGTGGCGCCGCGACAGGTGGAAGGGGTACAGGCGGAGCCGGCACCGGAGGTACAGCGACCGGCGGCACCAACACTGGCGGCGCAGCGACGGGCGGCGCCAACACCGGCGGCGCAGCGACGGGCACTGGCGGTGCGGGTACCGGTGGCGCAGCGACAGGTGGAAGGGGGACCGGCGGAGCCGGCACCGGAGGTGCAGCGACGGGGGGCGCCAACACTGGCGGCGCGAACACCGGCGGCGCGAACACCGGCGGCGCGAACACCGGCGGCGCGAACACCGGCGGCGCGAACACCGGTGGCGCGAACACCGGTGGCGCAGCGACGGGCGGCGCCGGGACCGGCGGCGCGGCGGGTTCGGGGGTAGCGAGCCTTTATGTGGTGGCACATCCAGACGACGAGCTGCTCTTCATGAACCCTGATCTCGAGGGCGCGATCCAGGCCGGCGGCATCGTGGTGACGGCATACGCCACCTCGGGCGACGGGGGCAATCCCAACGGTCCCTGGGCGGCACGCGAAA
>JBDSME010000150.1:0-3318 GCA_039916065.1 Polyangia bacterium | reverse complement strand
GGGCGAAAGCCGGGGGCTCGCAAGCCGAGTGGCACGCCGCGACAGCGCCGCGGCGTCAAGCTGAAGCCGACCCAGCTCCGCAGCACGGAGCTGGGCTTCTCGGCAGACGCCGCCCCCGTCCCGCCGGAGCTGGCGACCCTGTCCGCCGAGATCGCCGAAGATGGCGGGCGTGTGCTGTGCGCCTACAGGGAACCACTGGGAGGACATGTCCTCCTATTCTCGGCCCTGCCCGTGGAGAAAGTCGTCCCCACCCCCTTCCAAAGGGATCTCTCCGATGCCCACGTGCGCCGGTTGACGGTGGCGATGGACAAGACCCGGCGCTTTCTGGACCCCATCATCGCCGTGCGCGAGCCGAAGGCAGCCGCTGCGATCGAGCCGGAGGCGCGATTCTGGACGCCCAACGGCTATCACCGGCTGACCGCGCTCAAGGAGCTGGGCGCCAGATCGGTGCTTGCGCTGGTGGTCCCCGAGCGCGACGTTGCCTACCAGATCCTGGCGCTGAACATCGAAAAGGCGCACAACCTGCGGGAACGCGCCATCGGGGTCCGCCGGATGTACCGCGACCTGGCCCAGATCCATGACGGCGACCAGGACGAGCGCGGCCATGGCCACGGCCGCACCAAAGAGGAGTCCTACGCGCTGGAGTTCGAAGAGCCGGCGCTGGTCACGCTGGGCTTCGCCTACGAAAAGCGGCCGCGGCTGGCCGGCGGTGCCTACCACGGGATCTTGCGGCGCCTGGACGGCTGGGTCCCACAACCGTTGCACAAGGCTGCCGTGGAGCGGGAGCGCCGCGCCGACCTGCTGCTCGCCTTCGACGACGCGGTGAACGAAGCGGTGGCACGGCTGAAGGAGCGCGGACTGACCAGTCCCTACCTGAAGGCGTTCGTGGTGGCGCGGGTGAATCCCTTGCGGTTCATGAAGGGGACGTTGCCGGAACTTGATGAACTGCTGGCCACCATGACCCGCCGCGCGCGCAACATGAACGTGGAGAAGATTCGTCCCGCGGACGTGGTGCGCACCGGCGGCCCCCCCGAGGCCACCGAATGACGGTGGGACTCCCCCTACCTGCGCCGCGCGCGGTGATCTTCGATCTGGACGGCACGCTCACCCAACCTCTTCTCGACTTCGACCGCATCCGCCGCGAGATCGGCATCGCTCCGCAGTTGCCTATCCTGGAGGCGCTTGCCGGCAGGGACGCCGATTTCCGCGCCCGCGCCGAGGTCATCCTGCGGCGGCACGAGCTGGCCGCGATCGCCTCGGCCACCCTGGCGGAAGGTTGCGTGGAGCTACTGGAGCTGCTGGCCGCCCGGGCCGTCCCCACCGCCATCCTCACCCGCAACATGCGCGAGGCGGTGGACGCTTTCTTGAGCCGCTTCGGCTTTCAGTTTCAGGCGATCTACACCCGGGAGGATGGGCCACCAAAACCGTCGCCGGAGGGCGTGCACGTGTTGTGTCGGGCGCTGGGCTTTCCCGCCGCACAGATTTTGGCCGTCGGCGATTACAAGTTCGACGTGATCTCGGCGCGGGGCGCGGGCTGCCGCGCGGCCCTGGTTCGCCATCCGCCGCCTGATGACCTGGCGGACTGGGGCTCGCCCGATATGGTGGTGGCGTCCTTGCGTGACCTGTTGCCGCTGTGGGGTGGCGTGGCGACGCCCGAACGCTGACGCCCCACCGCTGGCGCGGCTGGCGGGACGATCTGGTCAGGCGGCAGTCGGCGGAACGAGCTGCGCCAGCAGCCGCGGCAGCAACGTCGAGAACTGTCCCTTGGCCATCACCTGCCCACAACCATGCCCCCGCGCCGCGTCCATGACGTCGGTGAGCTCGTGATCGACGAACCCCACGGAAGGCACCGCGGCCGCTGCGGGATGGGCGGCCAGGGCACCCAGCGTCTCCAGCGCGACCGGCAAGCGCAGGTCGATGATGACCAGCTTGGCGCCAGCGGCGGCAGCGGCCACCAGCGCTCCCGGGTCCCTGAAGCCCTGGCAAGTCAGCCCCAGCGGCTTCGCCGTCTCGCGAACCTTCGACGAGAACAACATGTCGTGAATCAGGTAGACGACCTCAGCCACTTTGCGTCCCCCAAAAACCAAGAACCGAAAAATTGTAATGTCCCGAGCACCCGGTTGGCCGGTTACCGTTGCTCCCTTCCGGGCCTGGCGGGGTTCGCCAGCGTTCCGCCGCTCGGGACGCCGATCTTTTCGCACAACCGCGTCGCCGCCGCCACCCCAAAACGTCGGCCTGCCCAGCAGCACGCACCGCCAGGTGGTTTCGCCTGTCGACGCGACCGGCCTGCGGTGATAAACGATCCCGCCTGTTCCGGAGAGATGGCCGAGTGGTCGAAGGCGCCTGATTCGAAATCAGGTTTGGGCGCAAGTCCAACGTGGGTTCGACTCCCACTCTCTCCTCTGAAGGAAAAGCACTAACAACTGGCAGTAACAACTGGAGAGATGGCCGAGTGGTCGAAGGCGCACGATTGGAAATCGTGTGTACCGAAAGGTACCGAGGGTTCGAATCCCTCTCTCTCCTCAATTTAGATGGGAACCCTGGAAGGGTTCCCAAGCCCTCCCGCGAAGAGTTCCGGGCGGCTAAGCCGCCCTCCACTCACGCGACCTTGGATGGGAATCTTTGGATGGGAACCCTGGCAGGGTTCCCAAACCCTCCCGGCTACGCCGCCCTCCACTCACGCGATCCGGCCGCTCGGAGTTGCCTGACGGTGTGGCCGGTCCGGCCCGCTTGGAGTTGCCTGATGGTCTTGGTTCAATCGTCTCTACTTCGATTGGGGGAGGCATCTAGACCCTTGCGGCGGCGGTGATATGGTAGCCCGCCATGGTTGGTGTAGCCTGGCGCGATGATCCGGGAGCATGGCGTCTGCGTCGTGCTGGGGTGATCCGCGCGCTGGTGATACCAGTGCTTTCCGTGGTGCTGATCGGGTGCGCGCCGCACAAGCGCATCAACCCCGACTACTGCGATCCGGACGGTGGGATCGATAACTGTGCCCCCGGCACGGTCTGTAACCAGGAGAGGTACCGCTGCATACCAGTAGACGGGGGGGGGCCTGACGGAGGAATCGACACCGGGCCGGATGCGGCGACCGATCTGCGCATGGACAGCACGACGCCCGATGGGGCGACAGCGGACGTCGCTCCCGATGGGGAGACGGCGGACATCGCTCCCGATGGGGAGACGGCGGACGCCGCTCCCGATGGCCCCGGCGACGGCATGGCGCCCGAAAAGGTCCCCCCGTGCCCGAAATGCACCGGGTCCACTCCGATCTGCAACACCAGCACCGGTACTTGCATGGCTTGTAAAGCCAACGACGAA
>JBDSME010000149.1:0-4741 GCA_039916065.1 Polyangia bacterium | reverse complement strand
AGCCCGTCGCCCGGGAGGTAACGCATCATCACTGTCGGCGTCAACGCCCAGCCACCGCTCCGTCGATTGGTGACGAAGAAATCCCAGGAGGCGCCCAGCATGTACAGGGAGCCGTAACCGCTGCGCGTTGGGTGGGCCAGATCGGCGGGATCGTTCACCGAGATGCTGCCAACGCCGACCCCGGCGTGAATGGCGAAGTTGCGATAGGGGTTGAACTGCAAGTCCAGACCGGTGCCGATCGCATCCCGGGTCCTTCCCTCGCCGCGACCGCTGCCGGTTTCCAGACGAAAACCGATCCCCCAGCGTGGACTCAACATCTCCCCGAAGCGGAAGGTCAACAGATGTCCGGCAGACAGGCTGTTGGGACGATCGTGCTCCCACTGCTGTGTCCCAAAGACCGAATAGCCCGCCGTGAAGTAGTACCCCTGACGCTCCCGGGGCTGGACCAGGTCCTGCGCGCGCACCGTGGCGGCGCCGATCGCCGAACCCAGTGACGTTACCGCTACCGCGGTCGCCACCAGCAGCAAACGAGACGAGTTTTGCATCTCAGAGCTCTGCCTTGAATCCGACGACAGTCAGGACCGGCAGGCCGCGGGTAATTCCCCTCTGCGTGAAGTCGTGGTTGTAGGAGAAGCCTTCCGGGTTGGCGCGGTTGTAGACGTTCTGAAGGTCCACGTACATCGTCGAGGTCCACCCGCGGTGGATCCATTTCTTGTCCACCCGGATATCAAGCTGACTGAAGGCCGGGGTGCGCGCGCTGTTGGATGCGCCATAGATCGGGTCGTACTGGTCCGACAGTGAATTGAAAATCGACCCCACCACCGGTGTCTGGGGGGTACCGGTGACATACCGGAAGCGCCCCCCGACCTGCCAGTTGCCGGGCAGTTGATAGCTGGCCACCGCCGCCAGGATGTGCGTCTGGTCGAAGTCGAACAGTCGATAGTCTGGCACGCCGGAGTCTCGGCGTTCGGAACGGGACAGGGTATAGGCGACCCAGCCGGCGAACCTGTTGGTGAACTGACTCCGGGCCATGAGCTCGAATCCCTTGACTCTTCCCACGCCGCCGTTGTCGAAGCGCAGCGGTCGCGTCACGCCGTTGTCGTTCACTGTCGCATCGGTGGCGCTGATCATGTTTGAAAGGTCTTTGTAGAAGGCCGTCCCATCCAGGGTGAAGTAGGGCAATGGCTTCCACTCCAGGCCAACTGAAACATGAGCCGCTCGCTCCGCCTTGACCCGGGGATTGCCAAAGTTCGGGTCGGTCTCGTCGAACTGTGGCTCCTGGTAGTAGAGGCCGACTCCCCCCTTGACGGTCAACGTGGGGAACACGCCATACCGGGCGATCAGGCGCGGGGCCAAGGTGGTCTGGGAGATGCGGCTGAAATAGTCGGCCCGCACGCCCGCCGAGACGAATAGTCGATCGATGGGGGTGAGCTCGAGCTCCCCGTACCACCCCGGGGACCAGGTGCCCACGCTATCGACCCGGGTCTCCATCAAGTGGCCGAGATCGATATTCCCCGGAGGCGTCCCCTCCTTGGGAAGCGCCGGGAGCCGTGCCAGTCCGTTCCATCGTTGGTAGAGGAAGTCGATTCCAGCGACCGCCGTCAGGTATCGCGCCGCCTTCCAGCGCACGGTGTCGCGAACATGAACGGTGTCGGTGTTGACCTTGAACACCACGTTGCCCAGCGAGAAATCCGCGAGATCCCGACCGACAGCCGCCTGGAGGCTGTTTTCGAGCTTGCTGGCGGGAACGTAGCGATACTCCAGAAGGGAGCGGTAAAAAGACTGCTTCTGGTTGAGCCGACCGCTGGTCGACTGCAGCGACAGATCGCCAGGCTTGGTGAACAAGATGGTCAGCCGATCGTCAGAACCGAAAACCATGAGCCGCAAATCATGGGCCGGCGCCGGACGATAGTTGGCCACCAGCTGGTAATCGTAATAAACGGGAGCGGTCACCAGGTTCACACCGCTGTCTGCGGCGTCGCCCCCCCCGAGCAGAACGTCGATGTAGCTGCGCCGCGCGGCCACAGCCACGGCGGCCTTTGAACCGATCGGCGCCTCCAGATACAGTCCCGCGTCGAGCAGGCTGACGTCGACATACCCACCCAGGCGCGGGGGATTCAACTTCTTGATGCGCACATCGATAATGCCGCCGATGGCCCGCCCGTAGTAGCTGTTGAAGCTCCCCGGCTGAAAGTCGATGCTCTCCAGCATGCCCACCGGTATCACGCTGCGCAGTCCGCCGAAGTGATAGATGTTGGGCACCGTGGTTCCATTGACGAGGATCTGGGTATCCTCGGGCGCCGCGCCGCGGACCACGATCTCGCCGCCCGCCAGGGGGGTCCGCGCCACGCCGGGAAGGGAGGCCACCACGTTCAGTGGGTCACCGACCGTACCAGGTACCTTTTCGATCACCGCGCTGGGCAGGATCGTTCGATTGACCTCTTTTCGAGGAGCCTCGGCGGTGACGGTCACGTCGAAGGGGTTGTAGGCGCCGCGCTCGACGTAGTACTTGACCGTCGTTCGTTGCCGTTCGACGACCTGCTCCAAGGTCCGATAAGGATAGTAGCCGGGTGATTCGATGAGCACGCGCCAGGGACCAGGGGGCAGATCGTAGAATTCAAAACGTCCTTCGGCGTCGGTGACGGCTTCGAATCCTTCTCCCCCGGCCGCCTGCTCCCTGAATGCGGTGACCAGGACGCCGGGCAAGGGCGCGCGGGTGCCCCGATCGACCAGTTGACCATCGAAGTTGATCACCGGGTCGCGGTGGGGAGGTGGTGGCGCCACCGGTGGCGGGGGTGACAACGGAGGCAGGCGAAACCGGTAGAGGTAGGGGACCTGCACGGCGATCGGCGTCCCGTCGATCTCCGCCGGCTCGAAGTGGAACTGGCGCGCGGCGGCCGCCGCCGATTCCTCGAAGCCATAGCCAGGGGGAGGCGCCGGCGGCTGGACCTCGACGTGGCTGACGTTCCCTTCCAGGTCGATGTCGAGCAAGAGGGCCACGTCGGCTTCGATGCGCTTGCCTTCCGCCTCGGGCGGGTAGGCCGCCACCACCGTCTCCTTTTGCCTGGGGACCTTGCTAAGCCTGCTGGATTGGATAGGCGCTGAGTCTGCCGCCGCCAAGGGGGAAGACCAGAGCGCCAGCAGCCCCAGGGCCGCAGAGAGGCGCATCATGGCGTGGGCTCAAGCGCGACGGTTCCCGAGGTCCAGGCCACGCCGCCCCGATTGTCCCGGAGGACCACGATTATCCGCGCCTGGTCGCGCGGATAATCGGCCTTCTGCTCTGGCGTCCAGCTGTTCGACAGGAACTGTTCGATCTGCGTGGTTCCCGGGAAATATCCGGTGTGGAAGGCGTCGGCCGCCACGTCGCCAGTTTCCACGTACCAGCTCAACGTCAAACCCTCGCGAAGAGAAGCTGGGGCGCCGTCCTCGTCGCGTCCGACGTAGGTCTCCGACTCCAGGTCGGCCACGTGGGCCCGCAGCTTGGTTTCCTTCAAGCGTGGCGCGCTCACCGCGGCCTGATCGTCGATGGGCTGCTCGACCCCATCGACCAGCGCCGTCAGCGGGGGACCGGCGGCGTCGAAAGCCGGGTTGGTGTTCGGGGGCACGCCCGCGGCCGTGGGTAGCCGTATCAGCGTCGTGGCTGTCTGACGGGCCTCCCCCACCGCTACGGAAAATTTGATACGAATGGGAAAGCCACCGTCGCACTCCGAAGGAATAGCTTCGAACCCCTCGTCGCATAGGGCGGCCAGGACCGTGCTGGGGAACGGATTGCGGAAGGTCGCGGTCCCGTCGGTCCCCAGCGCCAGAGAAGGGATTTCGCTGACTCCCACCTCTCTACCCATCGCGTGCAGGCTGGCGTCATCAAGGGGGCAGGCGTAGCCGTCATTGGCACTGCCGAGGTACGGGCACCAGGACCAGGAATAGGTGAACGGTTGACCGGCCATCTCGGGTGGCGCGTAGATCAAGGGCTCCAGGGTGACCAGCTCGCCAAGCTGAGGGTTGATGGGCTCGGCACGAAGGGCGAGCACGCGAAGCTTCGTCAGGCGCGCCACCGGGTCAAAGGTTGGGCCGCATCCGAGTACGATCAGCGTGAACAGGGCAAGGAGGGGAAAAGGGGCCGGTCTGACGAATACAGCTTGGGTCATGCGTGGTTGTCCCATGGAGCCTGCTACAGGATTCCCATGTCGGCGAGGGGTCAACCTTCCTCGAGATCTGCAGGGCGATGATGGCTTGATCCCTATCGGTGGCATGAATGGCAGGTCGGACAGCAAGCCGCGGGTACCGGGTTGTCTCGCTCCGTGCGAATCACGATCACCAATGCGCCAATGACGCGTGGGCAACAGAGACTTGAACCGCGTCCGCGCGGCGTGCGCGCGCTGCCGTGAGAGCGGATGAATGAGCGCCCATCCGTGTGTAATGTCGTAGGCCTTGCCAGTCGAGCCACCACCGCTGCCTGCCGGAGCCCTGCCCCTTTCGGCCTCCGGAGCGACGCCCCCAATGCTGGGGCGCGCGCGCGAGACTGAAGAGCTCGCGCGCGGTCTGGAAGACGCGCGCGCCGGCCGCGGCCGGTTCCTGTTTCTGGTCGGCGAGCCCGGTATCGGGAAGACGCGCCTTTGCGACGAGGCCACGGCGGCGGCCGCGCGCGCCGGCGTTCCCGTGCTGTGGGGGCGCGCCTGGGAGGCGGGAGGCGCCCCCGCCTACTGGCCGTGGATGGAAGTGCTGGCTGGCCTTTGCCGCCGGA
>JBDSME010000148.1:0-4313 GCA_039916065.1 Polyangia bacterium | reverse complement strand
AAAGCAACCTGATTTCCGATAGCGAATCGAACACCACGCGGGTGGGATTGACCCGCTGCACCTCCTCCAGCAGCCCACGCATGGTCTCCGCCAACTCCACTTCGGATGCGTGAAACAGGGTGTTTTCGTCCTGGCTTTCCAGGCGGTCCGCGATCTGCAGCTCGAATAGAGAGAGCTTGTCGAGGGACCAGCCGTGTGAAGCGGCAACCGCGCCCAGCTCTTCCTTGGTCTCGGACAGGGTCAGGTAGAGGCAACGTTCGCCCACCGCCGCGCCTGCGAGAAGGAACTGCAGGGCCAGCGTGGTCTTCCCCACTCCCGGATCCCCCTGCAGGAGATATAGGCGATCGCGGGGGATGCCCCCGCCCAACACATCGTCGAGCCCAACCACCCCGGTAGAGGCCCGGTCGGAAGCCCACCCCTGGGCCGCCGAGGTCACGAGTGCTCTCCCCGGCAGAGGACGTCGGTTAGCCAGATCTCGTCATCCAGCCCCAGATCGTTCGGCGGGTTTCGTAACAAGAACGTGGGCATCGTGTCACCTTTCTGAAACTGGTTGCTGGTGGCGTTTCGCCGAGTAATCGGCGCGGAAGGGGCTGTCAAACCGTGCGCGACATTGGTCCCCTCCTAGAGCCGCCCCTTCCCCTCCGCTAGCTTTTGGGCTGCTTGCTTGTGTTCGTGCAAGACCGGCAGCAGTTCACCGTACAAGACCTTCAACTGCTCATCACTGGTAGCGCGGTGGGCACCCTCGACCAGATCGATGGCCTTCTCGTGGTCCTTCACCATCTGAGCGGCGAATGTTCGGTCAAACACCTCGCCACCCTGGTCGGCGGCCACGGCGTGTGCTGGATCCGCGCTGGTGGTCGTGGCCAGAACCTTGACGTCCAGGCCTCGGAGCTTCAGGAAGGCGGCCACTTTGCCGTCGGCACGGGTATGGTCGGCGACCAGCTTTCTGCCGAACTCCTTCGTCGCCCTGGACGCCCCCTTGGCCTCTGCCAGGTGGCCCATCTCAATCTCCATCTGATTGGTGTCGTGCAACTTCTGCAGCATGGTCAGGTCAGACGCCGAAATTGAATCCGAAGGATGGGAATTCCCGGGAGGGCCGGGGGGTGGTGCGCCGCGCGTCGGCACGCCGCCTGCGCCCGCGGCCGCCGGCGGACCCGCCCACATGGCCAGGCCCAGCGCTACCCAGCGCCCACAACGCCCGATCCGCTTGCTGTTCCTGACCATACCGCTGTGCTGAGCAAGGGTCGTGCCGGAAAACATTCGTGGTTCGCGACTTGCACTTACGCGCGAACGATTCCATCGGGAGATGGTGTTCCGGCAGATACGGTAATCAAATTGCGAAGTCTGTAGTTTCTGGCAACAGCATTGGAACAGTTTTTGATGGGGCGGCTCAGTCAGTAGTTAACGGGAGATAGTCGAAGCCATGGCAATCATCCAAGCCCTCTTTGCGCTGATCAGCAAATCCGCCGGAAAAATCCTGAACGCCATATTTGGATGGGCGGTGAGGGCGCTGTTTGGGCGGACTTCCGACAGGGAGAGGACGTTCCTGTCGGGGCTGGTGGCCGCCGCTGCCGCCTGGCCGCTGTTGCTGGTGGGAGTGGCCTTCCCCAAGGCGGCGGCGTTGCTGCTGGCATTCGTGCCCGTCCCTCACGCCATCCCCTCGTGGGTGGTCCGTCTGGTCTGGCTGGGGTTGGTGGCCATCGTGCCCCTGGCCATCGGTCTCACCATGGCGACCAAGGCCCCCGCGCACGCAGCCCAGCAATCATTCGCGAAGCGTTTGTTGTCGGGTTTTCCCATCACCGTGGGCCTGGCCCTGGCGTTCCTGATCATGTTCGTCACGGTGCCGCTGATGAGGTTCTGGGCGGCGTTGCGCGGCCAGAAGAGCGTCGATGTGCCGTTGGTCACCGAGGCGTCTCAGTATCACCAGACGGCGGCGCTGGTGGTGTCGGTCTTGAATCGACACGGGTTTGGTCTGACCCCGGCGAAACCCGGGTGGTGGGTAGCGGCGCCGACGCGGGTGCTGCGCTTCTTCGGCGGGGATGCCTTTGGCAACTTCGTCCCCGGGGAATTGGAGTACTACGAGGCCCCCAATTTGACGGTCTCGCTGTACCCGAGCGGCTTCCTCCTGCGTGGAACGGGTCGGTACCTGACCTGGGCGCACGGTCTGATCGCGGAGAACACGGCGCGCGGCGAGGGCTTTCAGACCAGTTCACCGTCCGCGCAGAACCTGGAGAAGCAAATCAAGCGGGTGTGGAAGGTGTACGACGAAGAGCCGCACGCTCACCGAGATGCGCCCAGGCTGCTGAGCCGCGTGGACGACATCGGGCGCGAGCTTGCCTCGCTGGATGTGGAGTTCGATGACTGGCAGATGGTCTACCGCCAGTTGCTGCAGCTGGCGCGGGCCTTACACGGAGATCGTCAGCTCCTGGAGAAGCAGGCACGCGAGCACGACGGCGCCAATGGGGTGGGTGGCAACGGGCACAGGCAAGCGGCCGGCTCGGGATTTGTGCGAACCAAGCAGGTCGGCGACGGTCAACAAGGACGGAGGTAATCGTGGCAAATCGAGAGCAAGATTTGAGACAGCAAACGAACCCGGTGCGCAGCAATCTGCAGCGACCTCCAGACAGCAGGCCCGTCCCGGCTGGATCCCCGGCGGTGCGTCCTCCCGGTCAGATGGCCAGCGCGAGCGCTGCCCCCACGATGGGACGGCACGCGCGCGATCTGTCCACCATCGAACTGGTGAAGGAGATCACCGCCGAGGTGGGCCTTCTCGCGCAGAAACAGATCGAGCTGGCGAAGACCGAGCTGAAGGCCGATCTCAGGGCCGAGGCCGCGACGGTGGGCGGTCTGGGCGTGGCCGCGCTGGCGGCGCTGGCGGCGGTGAACCTGTTGCTGGTCACCTTGGTGCTGGCCCTGGCCCAGACCATGCGACCGTGGCTGGCCGGGCTGCTGGTCAGCGCGTTCATGCTGGTGGTGGCGGGTATTGTGGCGCTGGTCTCCTGGAACAAGAGGGTCAGGTCACCCCTTGAGCGGACCCGCCGGACGGTGAAGGAAGATGTGCAGTTTACAAAGGAGCGAATGGTGTGAATTCCCACGGCGACAACATGGACAACATGAAAGACAAGGACATAGCTGCTGCTGGCGAGGTCTCCGCCGATCCTGATCAGGAGGAGAATCCGGAGAAACGCGCCGAACAGCTCGAGCACGAGATCGAAGAGATTCGTGACAACCTGGGTGGTCTGGTGCGCGAGCTTGATCACCGGCGCCATCGCTTGAATCCGTTGAACGCGATCTCTCACTATCCCTGGCCCGTGGCGCTGGGGAGCGCAGCGCTCCTGGGATTGGTGGTAGGAGGTGTGGTGTTGCACCGAGCCAGGGCGCGTGAACGAGATTCGTTGCTTAACCGGGGTAAGCGCCTGCAGTCAGCGTTGCGGCGGGCGATGGACAAACCGGACAAGGTGGCGGAAACGGAGCCCAACGTCGGAATGAAGGTGTTGACAACCATGGCGACGGCGGTGGCCGCCGTGGCGGCGCGCCGCCTGGCATCTCGAATTTTCGCGCAACCTTCGTGATCCGCCGACGCCAGGGCCAGGGGCCAGTGTGGGTCGCGCTGAACGATGGGGCCCTTGAAGGACAGGTATCGCGGTGGTGTGGCGCAGTAGCACGGTTGTTGGTGGTTTGCTGCGCACTGGCCGGTGGGCTGGCCGGGTGCGGTCATGGAGGGGAGCCGCCCAGTGGTCCCGTGATCAAGCACCTGGACCTGGAAGGCACCAAGCAGGTCTCTAACCGTGACATCAAGAAGCGGATCGCCACGGCCGCCACGGGTTGGTGGTGGCCTTTCGCGACGAAGCAGTACTTCGACCCGGTGACCTGGCAAAGCGATCTGCGGCGTATCGAACGCGTCTACGAAACCCGGGGCTTCTACCAGGCGGAGGTGGTGTCCGATGAGGTGAAGCGGGTGAAGGGCGGCGTCGAGCTGACCGCGGTGATCAGCGAGGGCAAGCCCACGACCGTGGAATCATTCGAGGTGCAGGGGCTGGAGCCATTGACGCCAGCCGAGCGTCAGACCGCGCTGGACGATCTGGGGATAGAGCGCGGCAAGACCTTCCTGGAAGGCGGGTGGGAATCGGCGAAGGAGCAGCTTCAGGCGCGGTTGCGGGACATGGGGTTCGCCGAGGTGGAGCTTGACGCGCGGGCGCTGGTGGACGTGAAGACGCGGAAGGCGTCCCTGGTGATGGTGGTACGCCCCGGGGAGCGCTACCGCTTCGGCGCGATCGAGGTGCAGTTGGGACGCCACGCCACCGTGGCGCCCG
>JBDSME010000147.1:0-2983 GCA_039916065.1 Polyangia bacterium | reverse complement strand
CCTCGCGGAATACCGCTGCCGAACGTGGTGAGCAGCGCCAGCATCCCTGCCTCCGTCAGACCGAGCCCGCCCGGCAAGAATGACAGCGCCCCCGCCACCGTCATCGCCGCATAAATGAAGGTGGCCGCCTGCACACCCAGTTGCGCCCCGGGGAATCCCCGCACCACCAGCCAGAAGGCCAGACACTCCAGAAACCAGGATCCCGCCGACAGCAACGTGGTGATCAGCAGGGGCACCGGGCGAAGCAACAGCGCCGTCGCGGCATGGAATTCGCGCAGCTTCGGCACGAAGCGCGCCAGGCGCTTCACCCGTTCCAGGGTGCCCAGGATCCGCTCGGACAGGGTCTCGCTGCCGATAACCAGCAGCGTGATCGCGACGGCCGCCGCTCCCGCGGCCAGAAACCGGCGGTCCAGCTCGAAGGTGAACACGCCGACCAGGGCCAACAACAACAGGGCGATGAGATCGGTGATCCGTTCGGCGATCACGATGGGCGCCGTTCGCGCCGCCGGGATGCCGTGCGACTGCCGAAGCAACAGAGCCTTGACCGCCTCGCCCAGCTTGCCGGGCGTCACTGTCAGCGCGAAGCCAGCCAGGAACACCAGCACGCTGTCCGCGGTGGCGATGCGAATCTCCAGCCGGCGCAGGTAAAACTCCCACCGCACCCAGCGCAGACCGTAATTTCCCGCCGCCAGCGCCGCCGCGGCCAGGGCGGCTGGCCAGTAGAACCGCGCCAGAGCCTGTCCCACCTCGCGGGCATTCGCCCAGATGGAGACTCCGACGTAGATGGCTACGCCGGCCGCAACACCCAGCAGGACCCGCCCCATGAGGCCCTTCATGCGTCGTCCCTCGTCCTTCCGTTCACGGCTCCGGCTGCTTGCTGCTCGGCCGCTACTCCGACCGGCCTTCGCGCACCTTTTCCACGCGCTTGCGCTCGTTGTGATCCAGCACGCGCTTGCGCAGCCGAATGGACTTCGGCGTCACCTCCACCAGCTCATCTTCGTTGATGAACTCCAGCGCCGACTCCAGGGTGAACACCCGGGGCGTGCTCAGGAACAGCTTCTCGTCGGCGGCGGTGGTGCGAATGTTGGTCAGCTTCTTCGCCTTGGAAGGATTGACCACCAGATCGTTGTCGCGCGAATGCAGGCCGATGATCTGGCCCCCATAGATCTTCACCTGCGGTCCCATGAAGAGCTGTCCGCGCTCCTGAAGGTAAAACAGCCCGTAGGTGTTCGACTCGCCGGGATCCTGCGCGATCAACACTCCATTCGGACGCGAACGGATGGGGCCGGCATGCGGTCCGTAGTTCTTGAAGTTGTGATTCAGCAGGCCGGTACCCCGGGTGTCGGTCAGGAACTGGGACCGGTAGCCGATGAGGCCGCGGGCCGGAGCCAGGTACTCCAGCCTCATGCGCCCTTCGCCCGCCGGAGCCATCTCTTGCATGCGCCCGCCGCGCCGCCCCAGCTCCTCGATCACGGCGCCCGAATAGGCCTCGTCAAGGTCTATGACCACCTCTTCGTAAGGCTCCATCCGCTCCCCGCCCTCGCCGGTCTTGAAGATGACCTGAGGCTGCGAGACCATCATCTCGTAGCCTTCGCGGCGCATGGTCTCGATCAAGACCGTCAAGTGCAGCTCGCCGCGCCCGAGCACCTCGAAGGTGTCGGGCGACTCGGTGTTGTTCACCCGCAGGGCGATGTTTGACTTCACCTCCTTGAACAGGCGGTCATGCAGGTTCCGGGAGGTGACGTACTTGCCGTCCTGGCCGGCGAACGGTCCGTTGTTGGCCATGAAGTACATCTTCACGGTCGGCTCTTCGATCTCCAGCAGCGGCAACACCACGGGCCGCTCTATCTCCGTGATGGTCTCGCCCACCGTCAGATCCTGCATGCCGGTCACGGCGCAGATGTCGCCAGCGGCCGCTTCGGCCAGCTCGAATCGTTTCATCGACTGGAAGCCGAGGATCTTGGCAATGCGGAATTCCTCCCGCTGCCCGTTGCGGTGCACGCACAGGGCGCGCTGCCCCTGCTTGATGCGTCCCGATTCCACGCGGCCGATGGCCACGTAACCCAGGTAATCGTCGTGATCCAGGGTGGTGACGTGCATGGCCAGCGGCGCGTCGACATTCACCGAGGGCGGCGGGGCCGTCTCCACGATCATGTCCAGCAGCGGCTCCAGATCCTTGCGCACATCCTTCAGGTCGCGCACCGCCCAGCCCTCGCGACCAGAGGCGTAGACGATGGGGAAGTCGAGCTGCGCGTCGGTGGCGCCCAGCGCGCAGAACAGATCGAAGGTGGCGTCGACGGCGCCCTCGGGATCACACCCCACGCGATCGATCTTGTTGACCACCAAGATGGGGCGCAGGCCCAGTGCCAGCGCCTTGCGGGTCACGAAACGGGTCTGCGGCATGGGGCCTTCGAACGCGTCGACCAGCAGGCACACGCAGTCGACCATACCCAGCACGCGTTCCACCTCACCGCCGAAGTCGGCGTGTCCGGGCGTATCGACGATGTTGATACGCGTCCCCTTCCAGGTAATGGCGGTGAACTTCGCCAGGATGGTGATGCCGCGCTCCCGCTCCAGATCGTTCGAATCCATCGCGCAGTCAGCGATGACCTCGCCGGGCCGGAACGTGCCCGCCTGCCGGAGAAATCCATCTACCAGCGTGGTCTTGCCATGATCGACGTGGGCGATGATGGCGATGTTGCGGACGTCCTTGCGGACGGATTTCGTTCCGGCCTGATCCGGGGACGTGTCAATGGGAGGTGCGGCAGTACTCATGGGGTCGGCAGAGATACCGTCCCGGGGGGCAGGATGCAAGGAAAGGACGCGCGGCGGACCGCTAGCCATGCTCTTGCCGCTGTGAGGCAAACTGTCGCAAGGGGCCGATCGGACCCCTTCGGGGCCGGTCTGGGCCCGGTAGGCTTCATTCAATACTTCCGCTGGCCAGGCCCCCGGGTCGATGACCCGATCCTGCAGAACCCTCGTG
>JBDSME010000146.1:0-2533 GCA_039916065.1 Polyangia bacterium | reverse complement strand
GGATGCGCCGGTGAGTATCCGCTTGATGAGGTCATCTACCGCTGCCCGAAGTGTCACGACCTTCTGGAGGTGGTTCATGACCTCGAGCACCTGAAGGCCCGGAGCGCGGCGGCCTGGATCAAGCTGTTCGACGAGCGCTACCAGCGGACCCAGTGGCCGTATGGCTCGGGTGTGTGGGGCAAGAAGGAGTGGGTGCAGCCGCACATCCAGGACGAGAACGTGGTGTCGATGCTGGAAGGGGGCACCAACCTGCTGTGGGCCGAGCGCTATGGGCGCGAACTGGGACTGCAGGATCTATGGATCAAGCAGTGCGGCGTCTCCCACACCGGGTCATTCAAGGACCTGGGCATGACGGTGCTGGTGTCGACGGTGAAACAGATGATCGCCGATGGCCGTCCCATCCGGGCGGTGGCGTGCGCGTCGACGGGTGATACGTCGGCGGCGCTGGCGGCGTACGGAGCCGCCGCCGGGATCACCACGATGGTGATTTTGCCCCGCGGCAAGGTCTCCACCGCACAGCTGGTGCAGCCGCTGGCGAACGGAGCGCACGTGCTGGCCATCGACGGCGACTTCGATGCTTGCATGTCCATCGTGCAGCAGCTCGCCGAGGAGGAAGGGGTCTACCTGGCCAACAGCATGAACAGCCTGCGCATCGAGGGCCAGAAGACGGTGGCCATCGAGATGGTGCAGCAGTTCGACTGGGAGGTGCCGGAGTGGGTGATCATCCCCGGCGGCAACCTTGGAAACGTCAGCGCGCTGGGCAAGGGCTTCTTGATGATGCGCGACCTGGGGCTGATATCGCGGTTGCCGCGCATCTGTGTGGCGCAGAGCCAGGCCGCCAATCCGCTGTACCTGAGCTATCAGAACAAGTTCGAAAATTTCGCCCCGGTGGTGGCCAAGCCCACCTTGGCCTCCGCCATCCAGATCGGCAATCCGGTCAGCGTGAAGAAGGCCATTCGCACCCTGCAGCAGTTCGACGGGGTGGTGGAGCAAGCTTCGGAGGCGGAGCTCGCGGATGCGGCGGCGCGCGCGGATCTCACCGGCCTGTTCAACTGCCCTCACACCGGCGTGGCCCTGGCGGCCCTGGAAAAGCTGGTGGCGCGGGGCCTCATCCAGTCACGCCACCGGGTGGTGGTGGTGAGCACCGCCAACGGCCTGAAGTTCACCGACTTCAAGGTTCAGTATCACGAGGGCAAGCTGACAGACGTGCCCCACCCGCGACACGCCAACCAGCCGCACCTGTTGCCGAACACGTATCCCGAGATCCGGGATACCGTGCGGCGCCTGCTGGACACCGATGCTGCCGCTGGCAGCGCGGCCGCTGCTGCTCGTCGTGCCTGACTAGTGCACGGCAGCCGAAATACGATCAAGCATTCGGCGATGGAAGGCCATGATCGCGCGAGATTTCTCTTCACCTCGCCCACGAAAGTGGGAGAGGTCGACCGGCCGCAGGCCGGAGGGTGAGGGCACCGCGCTGCGATCTGGCGGCGTCCCCTCACCTTTATCCTCTCCCCGCTCCGCGGGGCGAGGACAAACAGCTTCCGACATCGCGCACGGCGGCTCTGCCCAGGAGCCCTTCCAGCAGCTTTCCGTGATTGATTCTATTTTGGCGGCGCCGTTCTAGCGTGTTTGGGCGCTGCGACCGCCGGGCGCCAGGTCAAGAAGCCAGCGCGAGAGGCGCGCCCGGTAGCCCGGACCCCAACCTCGGTTGATGTGCCTGACCACGCCGGTCGCATCCACCAGGAAGGTGGTCGGCAGGCGATGGGCGCCCCAGCGGCGCGCTGCCACGCCCGCGCGATCGAGGGTGACGATCGCCTGCGGCGGCAGGGAGGCACGCGCAGCCCAGCGACTGACCACCTGGGGCGACTCGCTCAAGTCCACGAGGACGATGGTTAGATCGGCGGTGGCGGGAGCTTCGGCGCGCGCCGCTTTGAGGTCTGCCAGGGCGCGGTGACAGGGTTCGCACCAGGTGGCGAAAAAGTCCACCACGAAGGGATGTCCGGCCAGCCGCGCCTCGTTCACCAGCGAGCCATCAATCACGTCGAGCTCCAGTGTGGGGTGCGGGCGGCCGATCTGCGCGGGCCCGGCGGCGCTGACATCCCCAACATGGTTTCCGCTGTCGGTGTCCGGCGTGGTGATTGCGCGCGCGTCCGCCGCCTGTCCAGCTGCGCCAGCGGCCGGCAGCAGGCTTATCAGCAGCATCGCAGCTTGGGTACGGACCATGAGATTGAAGACTGAGGAGAGGGAGGGATTCGAACCCTCGGAGCTTTCGCTCGGCGGTTTTCAAGACCGCTGCCTTCGACCGCTCGGCCACCTCTCCGGATGCCAGTTCCTAACACAGCTCGGCGCCGCTAGGGTCGCGAGGTGGGGAGGGAGCAGTCCGGGCATTCCTTAAGTCGAGGGCATGAGTGGCGTTCCTCTGCGCTCCGTGTTACGGAATGCCGGACAGAGAAGTACTGGAGAGGTGGCCGAGAGGCCGAAGGCGGCGGTTTGCTAAACCGTTATACGGCCTAAAAGCCGTATCGAGGGTTCG
>JBDSME010000145.1:0-5504 GCA_039916065.1 Polyangia bacterium | reverse complement strand
CGCTCATGGCGGTGCCAGGCGTGGCGAGCGCCATCCGCTGCCCCTCGCGGACCGCTGCTATGTAGCTGGTGTTGTTGGCGTCCGCCTGCATGGCGTTGGTGTTCGAGAGCTGGGCAAAGATGAAGGGAAAATCGCCTTGCCCCCACGCCGCGCGCCACCCCTGAATGAGCCAGTTGAATCGCTGACCGTAGGACGGCGAGTCGGACGCGTTCGCATTTTGCTCGCCTTGAATCCAGATCGTGCCGCGAAGGGCATAACCGGCCACTGGAGCGACCCAGGAGTTCCACATGCCGCCGCGATCGCCGTTCGTGATTTCCGGGTGCGCGCTCAGCGTCGCTGGGTCCAGCCAGGACGCGATCGTCGTGCCCCCCACGGCCGTTACCACCAGTCCCACCGCCATTCCTGTCTTCTGCTGGATCTCTTTGCCGAAGAAATATGCGAGCGCCGATAGCGGCCCAGCGGTCGACGGCGATACGACTTCCCAAGTTGTGGTCTTTCCGGGTTGCCTCAAGGTGTAATACCGAAGCAACGGATAGTTCGCTTTGCTGATCTCCGCCGCCAGATTGGGGTACTCCGTGTAGTTGAGACGCGTGTCCATGTTCGACTGCCCAGCTGCCTGCCACACCTCTCCTACATAGACGTCGCTGAGCGTAACGGTGTTCGTTCCCTTGACGGTCATCGCGTACGGACCACCCGCCGGCATGGCGTCGAGCTTCACCGTCCACTTTCCGCTGCTCGGCGTGGCAACGGTCTTCGACTGCGAAGCGATCGATACGGTGATCTGCTCGCCACTCGACGCGGTCCCCCACACGGGGACGGCCATTTCCCGCTGCAAGACCATGGACGAAGCGAACGGCGGCTTGACCGCGACGTTCGCGTGCGCCCCCCCCGCGAGGATCAGTGGGACAACGATGGTGATGCACGAACCAAGGAACGCGACAAGGAAACGATTCTCCCGAGGTAGCAAGTGAAGCTCCAGGCTAGGAGGTGAAACGAAGCGACCGGCCGCGCAGTCGCGGACCGTCAAGAGATTCAATGTCCTCAGGCCGGCCGGCCTTCGGAATAGCGTCGGCCCATCGGTGGACAGATCCAGGCTAACTCGCTGATTACCTTCCGAAATCCCTTCCGCTGGAAGTGGCGGAGCCAGGGGAACGGAGGGGGCGAAGAGTTCCCCGCCTCTGCCGTTTCCAGCCGCCGCTCTTTGTCTTCGTTTTGGGGAAGTCTGTCCGGTGTCCCAACCCCCGATGCCACGGCGATCCCCCTGGCTCTTGCTGCAGGTGGCGTCGCATGCGGGGAACGGCGTGCTCGACGACGCGACCTTCATCCAGCGCCTGGACACGGAGGGCGGCGTCGCGCCCGCGACAGGATGCGACGCCATGCACCTGCGCACTGAAGTGCTGGTTCCGTACCGGGCGAACTACTTCTTTTATCGCACCGCCACCGCCGGTGCCCACATCCGGCAGTGCGCGTCGCACTAAGACCCCGGTCGTCCTAACTTACCTTGCTGCTCGCCTGCCCCTCTGGTGGCAGGCGAGCAGCGTCCTCATCAGTACGCCGTGGTTGCGCAGGCAACGTTCGTTGTCGCCGAAGCAACGCCTGGACCCGCGCCATCCCGCTATTTCTGCGTATTTTACGTAAGTACGCCAACGTAATAAGTTGGGCCTATTCTTGCTTTGGGGAAGGTCACCATCCTTCAACCTCACCAACTTCCCGGAGACCTCACGCAATGAAAATGGCTTCTCGAATCATGACCTCCACGGCCCTGGCTGGCGCGCTGTTCGGTTTCGGCTGTGTCAGCCCCGACGAAACCGCGAACGAACAGGCCTCCGTCGCCGACGCCACCAGCTCTGAGAACGGGTTGATGGCTATCAATGGACTGAACTTCAGCAATGGCCTCATGGTTTCGAATGGCCTCATGGTCTCGAATGGCCTCATGGTCTCGAATGGTTTCATGACCAGCGCCTCCGGACGCACCACCATGTCGTACGTGGTGCGCTGTGCGCTGCCCGCCGGCCGCACCATCACCAAGAAGGATCAATACGGCACCTCCTACAGCTACAGCGGCAAGCTGGGCCTGGCTCCGGAATGGGAGACCAATGCCTGTGGCCCGACCTGCCAGAGGTACGTCAGCGCCTGCTTGATGGCACATGTGAACACCGTGGGGGTCCATATCCCCCTGTGGCTGGATGCCGCCCCGCCGAGCGTCGGGTGGGGTCGCAGCGCCACGTACCCTCATCAGGAGGGATCGTTCTTTGGCAATCTCTTCGTCAGCCCCCCTCAGGCCTACTACTGCAACGGCAAGGACTTCGCGACCGATGTGGTTCCGGGGCGCCTTGGCGCCACGCAGGTAGGTGCGCCGTATGCCAACCCTTTCGGCGGCAGCGGCCGTTGCGACAACTTCTGCGTCCCCAACCCCGCCCCCCACACCGGCGACGGCTACAAATCCTGCGCCGGGTTCAACGAGGTGATCACCGTCTGGAGGCAGTAGATCGAGGTCAATAGAACTACGGAAAGTGCCGATGTAGACAGTGCTTGACTCACCATCTCCAGGCGCAGGTCCCCCCTGCCCCCCCGCTGGCCGACCCTCGTGGGCACGAACCCACCAGGCCGTCGGCCATCGGCCGTTACCTGGTTCTGAATCTTGTCGGCAAGGGGGCGATGGGCGAGGTGTACGCCGCCTACGATCCAGAACTGGAACGCAAGGTCGCGATCAAGCTTCTGCGGGGCAAGGCCGGGGACAGCGCCGAAGCGTCGGAAGGGCGCAGCCGCATGATGCGCGAGGCTCAGGCGATCGCCAAGCTCTCGCACCCGAATGTGGTGGTGGTCTACGACGTGGGGGCGTTCCAGGACCAGGTGTTCGTGGCCATGGAGTTCGTGGACGGCCACACCCTCTGGTACTGGATGCATGCCCAGCCGCGATCCTGGACCGATGTCCTGAAAATTTTCGCCGACGCGGGACGCGGGCTGGCCGCCGCCCATCAGAAGGATCTGGTTCACCGCGATTTCAAGCCCGAGAACGTCATGATCGGGACTGACGGCCAGGTGCGGGTCATGGATTTCGGGCTGGCGCGGACTGTCGGCGGCCCGCGGCCACCCGCGGCTCCCGCGGTCGATGCGCCGCCCGCACCACCGACAGGGCCAGCGAACGAATCCGTCTGTGGGGATTCCGAAGACTTGATGTCCACCCGGCAGATCGCAGCGCCCGCTCCCGCCGTCATACTGGCGCGCAGTTCCCAGGACGGCGAGAACGTCAGTCTGACCAGGACCGGAGCCATCGTGGGGACGCCCGCGTACATGTCACCCGAGCAATTTCGGGGACTCGAGACCGACCAGCGCACGGACCAGTTCAGTTTTTGCGTGGCGCTGTACGAGGCCCTGTACGGCCAGCGCCCTTTCGCCGGCAATACGCACCAGGCCCTGGAAACCAACGTTATCAACGGCAGGATCAAGGATGCCCCCGTCCATTGCGACGTCCCGCCATGGGTGCGCAAGGTGCTGCTGCGCGGCCTGCGTCCCGACCCGGCAGAACGTTGGCCGTCCATGCAGGCACTGCTGGCCGAACTGGAGAAGAACCGCATCTTCGCCCGCCGCCGTCGTTTCGCCGACGATGCCAGCGCCAAGCTGAACGACGTATGGCAGGCGCCGGTACGGGGCCGGGTCGTGGAGACGCCCGCGCGCAAGGAGATGCGCGCGGCCTTCCTGGCAACCGGTAAACGCTACGCGGCCTCCACCTTCGAGACTGTGAGCGGCGTCCTGGACCGTTACACCAAGAGCTGGTTGGACATGTACGTGGACATCTGTCAGGCGACCCACGTGCGCGGAGAACAGTCGGCGGACGTGATGGATCTGCGTATGGCGTGCTTGATGGACCTGCGGGAGCGACTGCGCGCCCTGTGTCTGATCTTCCGGCAGGCTGACAACGACGTGGTCAAAAACGCCGTCAGCGCCGTAACTGCGCTGGCCAACGTCGATCGCTGCGCCGATCTGGAGTTCCTCCGTTCGGCGGTGAAGCCGCCCGAGGATCCGGCCACCCGGGAGAAGGTGAGCCACCTCCGCTCTAGGTTGGCCGAAGTGCGGGTACTGGGACAGGTCGGCCGCCTCAACGCCGCCACGGGAGCGGTCGGTCCGCTGGAAGAGGAGGCCCGCGGCATCGGCTACGGGCCCCTGCTGGCAGAGGTCCTACTAGAATCCGGCATATTGCTCAACGAGCGGCTAGAGGCACAGCTGGCGGCGCAAGTTATGGAGGAGGCTGTGTGGACGGCGGAACTCTGCCGGCATGATGAGGTGGCGGCAGAGGCAGCCATCAATCTGGTTTTCATCACCGGAAACAGCCAGCTCCGCTTCGACGCCGGAGAGATCTGGGCGCGCCATAGTGAAACCATTTTGCAGCGCATCGGGGGACACGACAAGCTGTGGGCTTGGTTGTTCAACAACCGCGGAGCCATGCGCCAGAAACAGGGGCGGATTGACGACTGTTTGGCGGATACCGTGCGGGCGGTGGCGGCCAAGGAGAAGACGGGCGGCGCCGACAGCCCAGATTTGGCACAATCGCTAGGCAATATGGCGGTGCTCTTAGCGCAGACCGACAAGGCGGACGAAGCGTTGCCCTACCTTGCGCGCATCCTCCAAATCATCGATGGCACTTTAGGCCTCGACCATCCGCGCGCGGCCGTCATGCAGTCGAACTATGCGGAGGTGTTGAACGACGTGGGACGATTCGCCGAGGCCCGGGAAATGAGCACGCGAGCCCTTGCCACTATCGAACGCGAAATGAGAGCCGACGATCTCCCGTTCACCTATCCTCTGGCCGCATTCGGTATCGCTTGCCTGGGCGAAGGGCGCACCGAGGAGGCGGTCCAGGCGCTGGAGCGCGTGGTCGCGCTCTGCGACGCCAAGGAGACAGAGCCCAGCCGGCTCGGCGAGGTCCACTTCGCCCTGGCCAGGGCGCTGATGGCCGCCGGCACCGACCCGAGGCGGGCGCGGTTGCTGGCTGAACGGGCGCGCGATGAATACGCCCGGGCGCCGCAAGTTCCCTTGGTGAAACGCGAGTTGGCGCGGCTGGAGAAACTACTGGGCGATCCGGCCCGCCAAGTCGGCCAAGTCGCCCCGGTTATCGTGGCCGCACCCCCACCAGTTGGTGATGGCGAGGGACAGGGAGGTCGACCTCGCGAGGCCAAGCAAGGTGTCTCCCGGCGCGTCCCGCGGGTCAACCCCGCGGCGGTACGTCGTTCCCGCCCGTCGGAAGGGGGAAGTTCGCCAAGGTCTCGAGGGTGATCCGTCCCAGCAGTCCGTCGCGAAATTCGTTCAACAGCACCACGGCGGCCTTGTGCAGGTCGGGAAGGCCCTCCTTCGCCAACAATCCCCGGGTGCGGGCGACCTCGGCAAGCAGGCGGTGACCGTCGGCATCCGCGGGAAGAGGGCCGAGGCGCGCCACCACCTGGGCTCGGTAGTGGGCCAGCAGGTAATCGCCCAGCGCCACCGCGACGACCTCATCGTCGTAGGCG
>JBDSME010000144.1:0-13066 GCA_039916065.1 Polyangia bacterium | reverse complement strand
GTCGGCCGCCGGTCGCGCGTCTCCCAGCGCAGCGGCGATCCCTTCGAGCAAGGCCTGCCAGGCGGCGATGGACAGGGGCAGATCCGCCTTGGCGGCACTGCGTCCCCCGCGAACGGTTCCGGTAGCGAGCGCCACCAATCCACACAAAGACAATCCCAGGGCAATCGGCGACGAGGTCTGGTAGCCGGCCAGTCCCACCAGCGCCATGCCCAGCCCGACCAGGCGCGCGGCACCACGGGACAGCACCAGCATCGCCACCGAGGTGACGTACCCGAACAGCGACAGGACATACAACGCCCCCAGCCAGGTGAGGGGGCGCGGCAGCTCTAGCTGCACGCCGTAGAGCGCGACCGTCTGCACGAGATCGGTCCGTCCCACGAAGGCCACGAAGAAGAAGCCGCTCACCCCCGCCGCCAGAGCCACCGCGGCGCCCCACCGGGTCCGCGGCAGCCTGCGCGGAACCAGCAGCAGCGGCGCGGTCATTGCCGCCAGCAGCAGGATCATCTCGCCCGCGGCGGTGAGGCGTTCTGGAGTGACCACCCCCTGGCTGAGCCAGCCGGCGCGCCCCGCCACCGACGACGCCACATGGAACAGCGGCGGCAGTGCGAAAAGCAGAAACCCAACCCGCCGTTGAACGGGCACCGCATCGGCACCGACGAACGACAGCACCAGCAGTCCCACCGCGAACCCGAAGCTGGTCTCCAGGTGGGTGTGGTAGCGATCGGGGATACGGCCGAAGGCCAGGGACAGCGCCAGCAAGCCGAGGAAGATCAACGAGAGCACGGCGACCGTCAGGCGCATCCCGCGGGGGAACAGCTCGCCGCGCCGCAGGTGGCCTACGATGCCCCCGGTGCAAACCACAAGGGTCAAGGCCCCCGTCAAGTGCAGCAGGAAGGGTCCCGTCGCCAGCAACAGACAACCCAATCCGGTGTGACAGCCCGGGGACACGAACAGCCGTCCCAGCAAGCGATTTATCGCCAACTCCAGGAAGGCGACGACCACCAGCACTGCCGTAAGGTTGCCGTAGGGCGATCGGTTGGGCATCGGCCGGCGCCGAGTATATGCCCGAAAATGCGCGGCGATGGCGGTCCGATGATATCGTGGTTCCGGTGATGCCGCACAAGAGCGCCCCCGTGCGTCGCCCCGCCGTCGGACATCCGTTTGCTTTTCTCGGCGCGTTTCTCTTTTCCTGTGTCGTGGCACTTGCGCCGGCGGTCGCCGCTCCTGGCCACGCCAGCAGTTTGACTTTGCCGACGGCGACGACAGCGGTGCCGACGGTACCCCCGGTGGTGGTGGCGCTGGACGCTGGCCACGGCGGTACCAACCTGGGAGCGGCCGGCGTGGGACGTGGCATCTACGAAAAGAAGGTGATGCTGGCCCTGGCCGAGCAGATTCGCTCCGTGCTGGAGCAGCCCGGCACCCCGGAAATCTCCGTGGTGCTGTGCCGCCAGTCCGACGTGCTGGTGCCCATCAGGGCGCGGGCGCGCTGTGCGCGGGACAGTGGCGCGCGCGCCTTCGTCAGCCTGCACGCCAATGCGGTACCGGCGGGCGTTCGCCCTGGTTCACAGCGCGGCTTCGAAGTATTCGTGCTCGGTCCGCGCGAGGTCGAGGATGACACCACTCTCGCTTCGCTGGGGCGACGCGAAGACGCCGAGGCGGTCTGGGCAGCCCACGAGGTGCGTGCCGCCGCCGAGCAGTCGATCGCACTTGGCCGCCAGCTCGCCGATTCTCTCACCCACGCGCTCGGAGCAGGGGCCCGGCGCGGCATCAAGCAGTCGGGAGCGGCCCTTGACGTCCTGCGCGGCACCGGGACCGCCGCCGCACTGGTGGAGGTCGGCTTTCTGGACCACCCGGAGGAAGGGGCGCGCCTGGCCACCCCCGAAGGCCGCCAGCCCATCGCCGACGCGATCGCCATGGCTATCCGGGCCTATGTCAGCGGTCCGAACCGCCTGGCTGTCGCTCGGTAAGAGCGTCCCGAAACGCAGGAGCCCGGGCGTAGGTGCAAAGGAAGGGGGCAAGCTGATAGCCTCGTGATGGGACCCGTGGTGCGTTTTTACCGCAGCCCGCGTTGACGCGTCGCCCCGCCGTTGATCAGTGCTAAGCTGAATCGCTGAGGGACACCCTTTGGTCAGTGTGACCGCGCGCAAGATCCGCGACCATGGTCGTGAGCATGGCTCCTTGGGGGTCGGGCGTGTCTATGCGGGTTACCTGATCAGCTATCCCAGCGTGGGCAGAGGCATGGTGATCTTCCGCGACCCCAATGGCCACCGCATGGTAACCACCCCTGTTCGCCGTGTTCTCGGCGCCTTCGACGGCGACAAACTGTATGTGGAGACGGAGAACTCGGTCTACCAGCTGACCTTCCGAGGCGAGATGCAGGCGGCCCCGCAACGCGCGGTCGCGTCGCACGCCACGTGATCACGCGAGCCGTCATACTGGCCGCGGGCCGCGGGGTCCGCATTGGTGACCACGAGGGCCCCAACTGCCTGGGTCGGGTCGGTCGTGAAACGCTGATCGAGCGTACCTTGCGCGTCCTTGCCACCGCGGGCGTCCGGCAGGTGGCGGTGGTGCTGGGCTGGGAAGGCGACCGGCTGAAACGTTATCTGTCGGAACGGGCCACGGATATCACCTCGGCGGCGGCGCGGATCGGTCAGCTCGGGATCGAGCTGACCTTCTTCGACAACCCGCGCTGGGACGGACCGAACGGGTTGTCGGTGCAGGCGGCACGGCCATTCGTCACCGAACGGACCTTGCTGGTCATGGCGGACCAGATCGCGGCCCCGGCGCTGGTGGCGGATCTCGCCGCCGCGCCGGCCACCGGCGTACGGACCATCGTGTGCGTCGACCGCGATCTGGCGCGCGTGTTCGACATCGACGACGCCACCAAGGTCAAGCTGCGCGGGACCGACGTGGTGGCCATCGGAAAGGAGCTCACCGCCCCCGACGCCGTGAGCGCCGGTCTGTTCGTGATGTCACCGACGTTGCTGGACGCTCTCGATGGTCTCAAGGATCCGTCGCTGACCCAGGGGGTGCAGGCGGCTGCAGCGGCGGGGCTGGTGGAGGCACGCGACGTGGGCCGGCAGCTCTGGCAGGACGTCGATGCTCCCGAGATGCGCCTCCACGCGGAATGGCTGTTGCGGGTCTACGGCGACGATCTCAGCCGCCCCGCCGTGAACGCTTCCCCGCCTTCGCCGGCTGAGGATACCCTGGCGCTGGTCGAGCGACTGCTGGCCCAGAAGGACGAACCCGGGTACGTGCTGTTGAATCCCGGTCCGGTGATGACCTCCGCGCGCGTGAAGGCGGCGCTGGTGCACTACGACGTCTGCCACCGCGACGAGGACTATTCGGGCGTGGTGCGACGGCTTCAGGACAAGTTGCGGCCCCTGTTCGGCGCGTCAACGGAGCACGAGGTGCTGCTGCTGACGGGATCGGGCACCGCGGCCATGGAGATGGCGTTGGCCTCCCTGACCGCGCCGGGCGAAAGGTTGCTGGTGATCAGCAACGGTGCCTTCGGCGATCGGCTGGCCGAGATCGCCGACCTCCACGGCATTCCCAAGGTTGTGGTCCGCTGTCCCTGGGGGCAGATCCCGGGGACGACGGAGGTGTCGGCAGCGCTGGACGCCAACCCAGATGTGACAGCGGTGGCGATGATTCATCACGAAACCTCCGTGGGCTTATTGAATCCAGTGGGGGCCATGGGCGCCCTTTGTCGCCGCCGTGGCCTGACCCTGGTTGTCGATGCCGTATCGGCGCTTGGTGCGGAGGAGGTGGACATGGTCCGCGATGGCGTGGGGATCTGCTTCTCGTCGGCCAACAAGTGCCTTCACTCGGTCTCCGGCGTGTCGTTTCTGTGCGTGGCGCCCGAGGTGTGGCCACGCATCGAACGGGCTCCGAGGCGCGTCTACTACCTGGACCCGCTCCGCTACCGCCGCTACCAGCGCGAACTTTGGCAGACCCCGTTCACGCCGGCGGTTTCGGCGTTCTTCGCCCTTGAGACAGCGCTCGACGAATTGCAGGAGCAGGGGGGCGTACCCACGCGCCGCGAGACCTACCGCAAGCGAAACCTGCGCATCCGGCGCGTGTTCACGGACCTGGGGTTCGCATCGTTCACCAACACCGGTCGCGAGTCACACACCATCTCCACGTTGCGCCTGCCGGATTTCCTGGCGGTGAACGAGCTCTACGACGCCCTCAAGAACCGGGGCTTCGTGATCTACAAGTGCAAGGCAGAGCTGGCCGCGCGACACATCCAGATCGCCAACATGGGCGAGCTTCCGGACGCGACCATCGACGGATTTCTGACGGCGGTCACCGCGGTCGTGGAGACGGCGCGCCGGCGCTGGGAGGCTGCCGGCGGCGCGGGGCAAGACGTGGCGCCGGCCGTGCCCAGGCTGTAAGTACTGCGAAGTGAAACGTCCCGGCAGCGCGAACGTTTACTGCGGGCAGCTGAGGACCGCCCACCCGCAGGAGCCGTCCGCCTTCACGCGGCACGAGGGACCGGCCGTGGAACCGTCCGCGCACTGATAGTTCGCCGACTTCGGCATCGCACCGGTGCACTTCTCGGCAGGGCAAGCCGGCGCGGCGTTCTGCGCCTTGCAGCTGCAAGTGGGACAGCCCTTTGCGTCCAGCACGTTGCCGTACTCGCAGTAGATCCCGCAGACAGATCCGCAGGCTGACGGTGGAGGTGTAGGAGCAACGCAGGCGCAGACCTTCGGCGAGCTGTCGAAGATCATGTCCCTGGCGCAGAAGACGTTTTGCACGCACTGGCAGATGCCGCCGCAATCGGCGCCGCCTTTGGCGGGATCGCATGAATCCTTCGGATCGTCAACGCACTTTCCCGCTCCGGGGCAGGGTCTGCCGGCGAAGCCGCCGCAGCTCACGGTGGGGACGTCAGCCACGCATTGGGCTATGGGGTTGCAGGGCGCCTTCACGCACTCGACCTTCTTCGCTTCGCAGTGTGTCCCGGCGGCGCAGCGTACCGTCGCGCAGGGATCGACCGCATCGGGTGGCGGCGGGTTGCACTTGCAAGTGGCGCAGCCGTTGCCATCGAGCACGTTGCCGTACTCGCAAAAGATCGTGCAGACAGGTGGGCAGGTGGGCGCCGGGGCCTTCACACAATCACAAACCTGCGGGGACGAATCGAACACCAGTCCGGTGGCACACGAGGAACCGGCTTTACACTGGCAGATGCCACCGCAGTCAGCGCCGCCGGCTTTCGGATCGCACGAGTCGCCAGGATCGTCGACGCAGCTAGCGTGGCCGGGACAGGCAAACCCGGCGATCCCGCCGCAGCGCAACGATGGAATCTCCACGCACACCGCCATGCCGGGACAGGGTGCTTTGATGCATTGAACGGGGCGTACTTCGCAACGCGTTCCAGCGCGACAGAGAGTCGCAGCGCACGGACTGGTTGATTCGCCACCGTCAGCCGACCGGCCGCCGTCAGCGACGGGTGCGCCTCCGCCAAGCACGTCGCGCAGGTCGTTGGGATCGCAGGCGGTCAGGGCTAGCGCGCTGAGCAGCGCGGTGCCAGCAAGGGAAACCTTGCAGAGCGGTGTCAGGGCGGATGTTGTGGTGAGCATCGTAACCTCCAGAGATAGATCGCGCTGGAGCAGTACAGCAAGCGTCACGCCAGCGACCTGCCGGTGGGAATCGCCCAGTTCCGAGCAATTCCTGCCCCCCGCGGCCCAACCGACTCAGATTTTTGATAGGTAGCCGCGGTAAAGCCGCGGTAAGTCGGCAGTAACGAAAACCGTCCCCGGAGCTCGACGGGCAGGCCCGACCCCTTGGCCGGCCGTTCCCAGGTTATAAGCAAGGGAAGCTCATGCGCGCGGTGCTTTTTCGTCGACACGGCGGTCCCGAAGTCATGGAGGTCGCCGATGTCCCCGAGCCCACGCCGGGGCCAGGAGAAGTGCAGGTCGCGACAATCTTTGCCCGGACTTTCGCATGCTGGGCGAGCACACCCAGGGGGGCATGGCGGATTATGTGGTCGTCCCGGCGGCGGCCAACATCGTGCCCGCCCCCGTCGACCGGGTGCCAATCTCGGACGCGGCGGTGGCGGCGGTTCCCATCACTTTCATCACGGCGTGGCACAAGCTGGTCGACAAGGCCGCCCTGCGCCGTGGTGAGAGCGTGCTGGTGCTGGGAGCCGGGTCGGGTGTTGGCGTCGCCGCCATCCAGATCGCGAAGCTGTTCGGGGCGCGGGTCATCGCGGCCGCGTCCACCGAACGCAAGCTGGCTGCGGCCCGCTCGCTGGGCGCCGATGACACCATCGACTATGTCGCGGAAGATCTGGTGGCCGCGGTCAAGCGGCTGACGGGCCGCCAGGGTGTGGACGTGGTGGTCGAGCACACGGGTGCTGCCACCTTCGCCAAGTCGGTTGGGGCCTGCGCGCGCGGCGGTCGCATCGTGACCTGCGGAGCGACCGACGGCTATGAAGCCCAGCTGAACCTGCGGCGCATTTTTTGGCGCCACCTCTCCATCCTGGGGTCCACCCTGGCTCCCAAGTCACGGCTTTTCGAGGTCGTCGATCGGATCGCGGCGGGTCAGCTCCGTCCCGTCATGGACCGGGTGTTACCCCTGGAACACGTGGCGGAGGCTCACCGCGCGCTGGAAGCGCGCGAGGCGTTCGGCAAGATCGTCCTGGTGACGCAAGCCTGACCTTCTCCGCCGCGGGGGGAACACCTTCAAGGATGGACATGCGGCACTGTTTGTTCCAGGCGTGCTTCGGAGCGCGCGACAGGCGGCCGTCGGAGGCGCCCCGGCGGGGAGAGTGACGCTCCGCGGACCAGCTCGAACCGCAGCTCGACCACGGTGGGATGGGGAACGCCGGGCACGTAGACCACGGCAGCGCCCGCGGCCAGCTCCTCGTCCGTCACCTTGTGGACCACTGCCTGCGACCAGGTGCGCTCGACCAGGATCCCGTCCTTCAGGGCAAAAGCGTCGCCTTCCAGCACGATCGGACTCTCCACGTCACCGGCGCTGTCGTTGGCTATCCAGACCTGCGCCACCCGGTCACCCACCTGGAGCGCGCAAGCGGGATAGGAGATCGGTCCCGTGGTTGCCGTCTTGCGGCCATTGACGGAATCGACCGCGATGGCGTAGACGGGCCCCCCCCGCCCCACTGCCGCGAAATGACTGCAAGAAACCAGACAAGAAACCAGACAAGAAACCAGACCCACCATCAGCGTAGCCCCCGCCGCGCTTCGGCGGAGGCGATGTCGCATACCGTCCCTCACGCCTTGACATCGGGCGGCCAAATCCCATAATCGTACCCGTACGTAAGGGTTAGGTTTTGACGGTGAGTCTTGTTGTAGTTTGTGGGGAGACATCGCAGTGCATCAGGTATCGGCCGAACAACTCGCTCTCTTGAAAGTGGGCGACCTCGCGAAGCGGACGGGAAAGACCGTGCGCGCCGTGCACCTGTACGAAGAGCTGGGCCTGCTGGCCCCCGCCGTTCGGTCAAAAGGTGGATTCCGCCTGTACCACGGCCGCGCCGTGACCCGCATCGAATGGATCGCCAAATTACAGGCTTTGGGCTTCAGCTTGACTGAAATCAAGGCATTTCTTCGCGAGTGGGAGGGGAGCGAAACCGCGCCCCAGGCGATCGCCCGCCTGCGCGAAATTTTTTCGGACAAGCTGCACGAGACGCGGGAGACGATCGCGCGGCTGTCGCAGCTGGTCACCGACCTGCAAGAGACGCTGAGCTACATGGACAGCTGTCGCTCCTGCGAGCCCGGTCATGTGCAGCACGAATGCGGCACGTGCGACATTCACGGCCATGGTGGCAAGGCACCGCTACTCGTGGATGGAATCTCCAAGGCGTAACGAAACAGCGAACCGAAGCAACGAAAATCGAAATGAAACTTCCCATCTACATGGACAATCACGCCACCACCCGGGTCGACCCACGGGTGCTGGAAGCGATGCTGCCGTACTTCACCGAGGTTTACGGCAATGCCGCCAGCCGGTCGCACAGCTACGGCTGGGAGGCGGAAAAGGCGGTTGACCTGGCCCGTGACCAGGTGGGCGCCATGATCGGCGCCAGCGGCAAGGAGATCGTCTGGACCTCCGGGGCCACCGAATCCAACAACTTGGCCCTCAAGGGCGCCGCCGAGTTCTACAGTGACCGCGGGCGGCACATCATCACCAGCGTGATCGAGCACAAGGCGGTGCTGGACACCTGCAAACGGCTGGAGCGCGAGGGCTTCGACGTCACCTATCTGCCCGTCGCCACCGATGGGCGCGTGGAACCGGAAGCGGTGCGGGCGGCCCTGACCGACAAGACCGTGCTGGTGTCGATCATGCTGGCCAACAACGAGATCGGCACGATCAACCCGGTCAACGAGATCGGAGATATCGTCAAAGCGTACGGCAAGGCGCACGGAAACGGTCCGCTTTTCCACATCGACGCCGTTCAGGGCGTGGGCAAGATCCCCTTTGATGTGACGTCGTCCAGGGCCGACCTGGTCTCGGTATCGGCACACAAGATGTACGGACCAAAGGGGGTGGGCGCCCTCTATGTCCGCCGCAAGCCGCGGGTGCGCTTGACCGCGCTCATGGACGGCGGTGGGCACGAACGCGGCATGCGTTCGGGGACCTTGAACCTGCCGGGCATCGTCGGGTTCGGCAAGGCGGCGGAGCTTGCCGTGGCCGAGATGCCGGAAGAATCGAAGCGAGTGCTGGCCATGCGCGAGCGGTTGCGTACGGGCATCCAGAGCCGCATCTCGGACACCTTCGTCAACGGATCGATGGAGCACCGGCTCCCCGGCAACCTGAACATCAGCTTCGCCTACGTCGAGGGTGAAGCCATGTTGATGGCGCTGAAGGATGTGGCCGTGTCATCGGGCTCCGCCTGCACCTCGGCGTCGCTGGAACCTTCTTACGTGTTGCGTGCCCTGGGCGTGGAGGAGGAGATGGCGCACACCTCGATCCGCTTCGGCCTTGGTCGCTTCAACACTGACGAAGAAGTGGACTACGTCATCGATCTGGTGACGCGCAAGGTGGACAAGCTTCGGGAGATGTCCCCCCTTTACGAGATGGTCAAAGAAGGTATCGATCTGAAGAGCATCGCCTGGGCTGCCCATTGAGCGGCCGCCTGATGGCGTGACACGAACCAAATTTCACCCGCGGGCATCGAAAGCCCGCAGACACAAAAGGAAGCAACCATGGCATACAGTGAAAAAGTTCTGGAACATTACGAAAACCCGCGCAACATCGGGAGCTTCGACAAGAATGACCCCACCGTGGGAACCGGGCTGGTGGGGGCGCCCGCCTGCGGCGACGTGATGAAGCTGCAGCTCAAGATCACTGACGCGGGCATCATCGAGGACGCCAAGTTCAAGACCTTCGGTTGCGGCTCGGCCATCGCTTCGTCGTCGCTTGCCACCGAATGGGTCAAGGGCATGACCGTGGACCAGGCCATGGCCCTGAAGAACACCCAGATCGTGGACGAGTTGAACCTCCCGCCGGTGAAGATCCACTGTTCGGTGCTGGCCGAGGACGCCATCAAGGCCGCCATCGCCGACTACAAGGCCAAGCGCGCCAGCGCCGGCGCCGGCGGTGGGTTGCCCGCCGCGGCGAAGAGCCTGCCTAGCCAGACCTCGACGTTGGGTGGTAGCCAGGCTACCTGAGTCATGGCCATTGCCGTCACAGAAAGAGCCATCGCCGAGATCAAGAAGGCCGGGGCCGGGCGCCCCAAGCAACCGCAAGGCTTGCGGGTCGGCATCCGCGGGGGGGGCTGCACCGGTTTTTCGTATCTGTTCGAGTGGTCGGACACCGAGCCGCGTCCCGAAGACAAGGTCTTGTCGTTCGAGGACGATCAGGTGCGCGTGTTCATAGACCCGAAGAGCTACATCTACCTCGATGGTTCGACGCTGGAGTTCGCCACCACCATGATGGGACGCGGGTTCAAGTTCGTGAATCCCAACGTGAAGGGCGAATGCGGTTGCGGGCACAGCGTGACTTTTTAGGCGCCGGACCCCTGTGGTGATCTGCTGGTCTTGTGAACGGGGCGCTGGCGACGGACCCCTTTGTTCCCACTGCGGGGCCCTCCTGCCACCACCACCGGGCTCCAACCATTTTCAGGTGCTGGGGCTGCCCCACCGCTACGATGTGGATCTGAAGCTGGCGGAGGAACACTTTCGTGCCTTGTCGCGACAGTTTCACCCAGACCGTTTTGCCACCGCAGATCCGCGGGCACGCCGCGCGTCGCTGCAGCGAACCGTGCAGTTGAACGAAGCCTGGCGGACCATGAAGGATCCCGTCCGCCGCGCTGAATATCTGCTACAGCAGGCGGGATTCCAGGTAGGCGCCGAGGATGGCGCGTCCCGGCCCCAGGCCAAGGGGTCCTCCGCGGGCGGGCGCGAACGGATCCCTGTGCCGGCGGCGCTGCTGGGCGAGATCCTGGAGTTGCGTGAAGAACTGGGTGAGGCGCGGGAGGCGGGGGACCACGCGCGGGTGCAACGGATGGCCGGTGAGATGCGCCGCCGCGTGGACGCCGCGTTACAGAACGTCGCGACCAGCCTCGGGGAAGCAGATGCCAGCAGCTCGCCCGCGGCGGGCTTCGAGGCGGCGGTGCGCGAGCTGATCGCCATACGGTACTTTCGTCGCTTCCTGGACGAGGTGTCCGCCCAAGAAGATGCGGACGCGGACGCAGCCGCTAAGCAGGGAGAAGCGCATGCCTGAAGCGCTGTTTCAGATTTCCGAGCCGGGTCAATCCGTGACCAAACCTGCCTGCCCCCCCGGTACCACGGGCGGTATCGGCATCGACCTCGGTACCACGAACTCGCTGGTGGCGATTGTGCGCGACGGCGTTCCCGTGGCGCTGCCCGATGACCGCCCCGATGGCGACGGTGAACCAATGTTGCCGTCGGTGGTGCACTACCCGCACGACGCTGGCAGCGTGGTGGTGGGCAAGCACGCGCGCGACAGCCTGGCCGCGCGGTTCCCCAGGGACACCATCGCCTCGGCGAAGCGGTTCATGGGGCGTGGTCCCACGGACGCGGAGGCACGTGTGAAGCTAACGCCCTATCAGTTTGCTTCCGCGCCCGGTGGTGATCCGGTGGTGCGGTTCGAGGTGGCGGGGGGGGCCCGCGCCGTCACGCCCGTGGAAGTCTCCGCGGAGATCCTGCGCGTGTTGAAAGAGCGAGCTGAGCGGGCCCTCGGGGGACCCGGTTCGGTGGTGGGCGCGGTGATCACCGTCCCCGCCTACTTCGACGATGGACAGCGCCAGGCAACCCGTGACGCCGGGCGCATCGCCGGGCTCGAGGTGCTGCGGTTGCTGAACGAGCCTACGGCGGCCGCCCTGGCCTACGGCCTGGAGAAGCAGAAGGAAGGCACCTTCGCCGTTTTCGATCTGGGCGGTGGGACCTTTGATATTTCCATCCTGAAACTGGAAGCAGGGGTTTTCGAGGTGAAGTCGACGGGCGGCGACTCCGCGCTGGGGGGAGATGATTTCGATCGCGCCATCGCCCAGCGGTTGCTGGCGCACGCCGGCTTGCCGGACGACGCCGGCGGCGACCATCTGCTGGCCAGGCGCGCGCTGGACGCCGCCCGCGCCGCCAAGGAAACGCTCACCGTCGCCGACGACGTGCGCGTCGAGCTGGAGAAGCCCGATGGGGCGCACGCTGCCTTCTTGCTGTCGCGGGCGGAGATGGAGGCGCTGGTGCGCCCGGTTCTGGACCGCTGTGCCGGGTCGGTGCGCCGCGCCCTCAAGGACGCTGGGCTGGCGGCCGCTGATCTGTCGGGTGTGATCTTGGTGGGCGGCGCCACGCGCATGCCCCTGGTGCGGCGGTTCGTGGCCGACCTTTTCAGCCGGCAACCTCTGGCGGACATCGATCCCGACCAGGTGGTGGCGCTGGGCGCCGCCGTGCAAGCAGATCTGCTGGCGGGCGGCACCAGTAACGGCGACGTGGTGTTGCTGGACGTGGTGCCGCTTTCCCTGGGGCTGGAGATGATGGGCGGGGTTGCCGAAAAGCTGATCCACCGCAATTCAACCATCCCGTGTGGCGCGACGCAGACGTTCACCACCTACGCCGACAAGCAAACCGGGTTCGACCTGCACGTGGTGCAAGGCGAGCGCGAGCTGGTCGCCGATTGCCGTTCGCTGGCGCGGTTCAAGCTGACCGGCATTCCCCCCATGCCCGCCGGAATGGCCCGGCTGGAGGTGACGTTTCTGGTCGACGCGGACGGCATCCTGAGGGTGACGGCGCGCGAGGAAACCACGGGGATCGAAGCGTCTGTCAGTGTGAAACCGTCCTACGGTCTCAGCGATGAACAGGTCGAAAAGATGTTGCTCGAATCTTTCGCCCATGCCGATGAGGACGTCAAAACGCGGCAGCTCTCCGAACAGCGCGTGGAGGCCGACCGAATTCTGGCGGCGGTGCGCGCGGCCATGGCGGCCAGCCCCGAGCTGCTGACTGATGAGGACCGGCAGCGCATCGAGGGTGCCGTGACCACGCTGGAGGCCGCGAAGGGCGGCAGCGATCACCGCGCCATCCGCGCCGCCATCGAAGGCCTGGATGCAGCGTCGAAGGATTTCGCCGGTCGCCGCATGAACCGCGCCCTGGAAGAAGGCCTCCGCGGCCGCACGGTGGGCGAGGTGGAGGCCGAGGTGGACCGATCGGCGGGTGATGAAAGCGATTTGCAGACCCGTCTGGCCCGCTCCGGGCACTCACACTCCGGTCACTCACACTAGAAGAAGACAGCGCGCTTGCCATGCCCAAAGTGAGGTTCGAGCCGGATGGAATCGAAGTGGACGTGCCGGTGGGGACGTCGATCCTGGAGGCTTCGCGCCTGGGTGGCGCCCAGGTGGGGTCGGCGTGCGGCGGCGTGTGCGCCTGTTCGACCTGTCACGTCTATGTGAAGCAGGGGCTGGAAGCGCTGGCGCCCGCCAGTGATCGCGAGGAAGACATCATGGACAAGGCGTTCGACGTCCGAGTCAACTCGCGGCTGGGTTGCCAGTCCAAGATTCAGCGCGACGTCACGGTGGTGTGCGAGATCAGCGTGGAGAGTCGCAAGGCTTTCCTGGATGAGCACCCCGAGCTCCGCAAGGCGACGGAGCAAC
>JBDSME010000143.1:0-10338 GCA_039916065.1 Polyangia bacterium | reverse complement strand
ACGTTGTCGTCGCCGCCTCGTTCGTTCGCCATGCCGACCAGCACGCGCGGGGCGTCGCGATAGAAGTTGGTGGTCAGGACCTGGGCGATCTCTTCCAGTGATAGATAGTTCGACAGGCCATCGGAGCAGAGGAGGTAGCAATCGCCGGCCTGGACGATCAGATCTTGCATGTCCGGCTGCACCGACGGCTCAAAGCCGACCGACCGGGTGATGATGTTCCGGAAGCGCGATTCCTTGGCTTCGTCCTGGGTGAGCAGCCCGGCCCGCACCTGATCCTGAATCCACGAGTGATCGTCGGTGAGCTGTCGCGCCTTGCCGTCTCGGTAAAGGTATGCCCGCGAATCTCCCACATGGCCCAGGTAGGCGCGCCGGTCGGCAAAGAACAGGGCCGTGAGGGTGGTGCCCATGCCCGTCAGGGCGGAGTCCGCCAGAGCGCTGTCGTAGATGGAACGATCGGCGCCGACCACGGCCTCTTTCAGCACCTGCGCCAGCGGGGGTAGACCCCCCGAGCCCAGGGTGACCGCGTCGGCCTCGGCGCGTCGAGCAAGGGCCGCCGCGATGGCGGATTCCACCAGGTCGACCGCCATACGGCTGGCGCGTTCGCCGCCCAGGTGGCCGCCCATTCCATCGGCGACGGCGTACAGCGAAAGGGCGTCGTTGGACACGAAGCTGTCTTCATTGTGGTCGCGCTTGCGTCCCACATCTGAAACACCCCACCCCTGAATCTTCATATCAGAACGACGTGCCGGCGCCGCCTTCGGGAGATTCGGCGGGCTTGGCGCCGCCGCCTGGTGGCACCGCTGCCGCCTTGGGGACGCGCTTGTCCGTGACGGTGAAGGTGACGTCGCCCCCGCCGGGACCGGCTCCCACGGGCACCAGCCGATCCGTCGCCACGCCCTTGGTCACCATCACGTCGCGAATCAGTTCCGCGCGCCGCTGGCTCTCCTCCTGGGGCACTCCGTCGGCGTGGACCTCAATGCGCAGCTTCTTGAACTCCGGATGTCCCTTCATGGCCAGCGCCACCAGGGCCACGATGCGCGCCGAGCTGTCCTTTAGCTCGCTCTTGTTTCCGCGGGTGACGAAACGAAGCTTCTCGACCACCTCGATGGCACTTTCCCCCACCTTCACCAGTTCGGCTCCGGCGTCTGGGCAACCATCACCGTCCTGGTTGCCGTTCAGGGTCTCGGCCTTTTCCGGGCATTTATCGGAGGCGTCGGGAAATCCGTCCTTGTCGTTGTCAGGATCGGGGCAGCCATCCTCGTCCTCGAAGTTGTCGGCGTCCTCCGCTTCGTTGGGGCAGCTGTCGAACCCGTCCGGAATGCCGTCGGCGTCATTGTCGGGATCGGGGCAGCCGTCTTCGTCCTGGAAGGTGTCCCGGTCCTCGGGTTCGTCGGGACACTTGTCGACGGTGTCGTTTACGCCATCGCCATCGCTGTCCTCCGCGGTGGACGGACAACCATCCTTGGGACGCTTGCCCAGTCCATCCTCCGCGCCATTGGGGCAGGGATCGTTCAGGTCCGGCATGCCGTCCTTGTCGTTGTCCAGCTCGGGGCAGCCGTCCGTGTCTTCGAACTGGTCGAAGTCCTCGGGGTCGTTCGGGCAGCGGTCCGCTCCATCCAGGATGCCATCACCGTCGTTGTCCGGATCGGGACAGCCGTCGCTGTCCTTGAAGCCGTCGCGGTCTTCCTGCTGATCGGGGCAGCGATCGTTGGCGTCGTAGACACCGTCGTGGTCGCCGTCGCGGAAGTCAGGGGTGAAGACGGCGCCCAGGAACAGGCGGGTGCTCGGCGCCCCGATGCCCTTTCCGAACCCGCTCCCAAGACCGAAGGTCACCGCCAGCATACCCGTGGGATAGAAGCGGGCGGCCAGGTCTGCCTCCAGCGGGTTCTCGTCCCAGTAGCGGCTACCGAAGTCGGCCAGTCCGCTGCGACCAACCACCTCGCCCAGCACATCGAGCCCGTGCAACACCTCGAACTGACCGGCGGCTCCGTAGAGGAGCTGGCTGCCCACCTTCGCTCCCAGGGTGGTCACCGATTCGCGCAACAGGACACCGAGCTGACCGCCCAATCGAAAACGGCCGAGCTGCAAGGACGCCAGTGCCTTGGCGCGCCCCGTGAAGCCCCGGTTGCCGAGATAGGAGTTCGACTTCGCGGTGGGAACGGTCCCGCCCAGCAGGGCGGCCAGCACCAGCTGATCGTCGTCGCCGAAGGACTTGAGCTGCCCCTTTCCTTCCACGCGCAGGTCGCCGAGACCGGCCGTGGACATCCTGTCGGTGGTGGCGAGGCCCGTGTCGTTGCTGACCTGGTTGCCGTTGATGACCAGGGTGAGCGGCATGGACAGGCCTAGCTGAAATTGATCCAGCAACCCCATCGCCACCTGGAGCTCGCTCTTGACCTGGTTCTCCACCGCGTTGGCGATGTACGACCTGTTGGTGTTTGCGTCGACGGTTTGTACCCGGTAGGCGTTGGCCTGGTAGTCGAAGATCAGGCCAAAAGAGAACAACCTGTGCCCGGGCACCTCTGTCGCGTCGATGGTCAGGAAGTTTCGCGGTCCGATGGCCGGCTGAAACAGATCCGCCTCGAACCTGCGGTCAGGTGTTGCCACGGGCGGCGCGACTTGCGCGACGGCCGGCGGCAGGGCGAACAGAGACGTTAAGAGGCCAAAAGCTACGTGTGATAAGCGATAATAGTGTCTCATCCGATGGTGCAGAATAGCCCCGAGCGTGACGACAAGTCCATTCCGCGCAGCTTGAATGGCGCCGATCCGGGCGGCGTGCTCAGGCCAGGCGTCCTCAGGCCTGGCATCCTGATCAGGCCTGGCATCCTAATCAGTCCTGCAGTACGAAGGCATACTTCCAGGCAAGGTGGGAGCGCACCGGTCGACCGTCTCGTCCCAGCGCCGGAGTGAACTGAAACTGCTTCAGCGCCTCGCGGGCAGCCTCGTCAAAGCCGTGGCCACCCCGGCGCGTGATGGTCACCGCGACCACGGCGCCCTGCTGGTCGATCTCCAGCACCGCCTCCACCGTACCCTCGATCCCCAGGGCACGCGGCGACGCGGGGTAGACCCCTTCGCTGTCGACGGCGTGCAACACCTGGGCTGGTCGCCCGAGACCGGCGCCGCCCGCCAGGGAAACGGGTCCCGACGCCTGGCCGGCCGTGGCTCCGCCGGCAGTGGGGGCAACCGACGCCGGCTCCAGGGCGGCGACCGTTGCCGGAGTCACGCCTGAAACGCCGATACGTTGGGGCTGGTCGCGCGCCAGCAACGCGGGGTCCGCCGTCGCGGATCGGCCCGCCGGTCGGGAGGACCGGGACCGGGACGGAGCCACCGGCGACGTGCGGCCACGAAGGACGAACCTGGCGGACGCGGCCGTGGAGCCCGCTGAGGATTCCCCCGCCAGGGGAGAGGAAGACCACCCGCTATCGGCCGCCGGTGGCGGTGTCGGCTGTTCCACCAGTTCCACCGCAACCACCAGCGCGGGTGGCGGTGTCTCCGTCGGGGGCGGCCAGGTGCCGCTCGCGCTCAGCACAGCGGCGGCCACCCCTCCGTGGAGCGCCAACGCGGTGGCCAGCGCCGCCGCCCGATGGCCCGAGGGGGTCCGCCAGGCGACGACCGACCAGCGGGAGGAGATACCCAGACCGCGCGGCCGGTTCGCGTCCCTTGTCGTCATTGTCTCTACCGGCCGGCGGCGGCAGCGGGAGCAACTCCCGCTGCGGGGGAGCCCCCGCGCACCTCGCCGGCACCCGGTTCCACGTTGATGGCGAACCGTCGCACGCCCGTCCGCTTGACGAGATCGATCAGGTGTACCACCTGTCCATGCGGGACCACCCGATCGGCGGCGATCACCGCTTGCAGGTCTGGCGTCGCGGGCAGGGTTCGCGCGATGTAGGCGGCGACAGCGTCGTCACTGCTCCTTTCGCCGTTTAGGTACAGGGTGCCATCCTTGGTCAGCGTCAGGGCCAGGGTGGTCCTGGCCTGCTCCGAGCCGGAGGCCGCTTTGGGCAGGTCCACCTTGATTCCGGAATTCACGATGACGGTGGCAGTCACCATGAAGATGATCAGCAGCACAAGGGTGATGTCCACCAGGGGGGTGACGTTGATCCCGGAGATAGTTTGCGCGCCGAGTTCTTCGTCCGTGGTCCATCCGAAACTCTCCGGCGCGCCCGCCATGATGTCCTACCGTTCCTTTACCGCTACCGCGCCGGTCGCCGTCGCCGCCGTGGTGGGCGTGGTCGCTGCTGACATGGCCACGATCACCAGATTGGCGGCCGAATCCACCCGGCCCAGGATGCGGCGAATGCGTCCCTGGAAAAAATTGAAGGCGATCACGGCCGGGATCGCCACCAGCAATCCCAGCGCCGTGGCCACCAGGGCCTCGGCGATGCCGCTCATCACGACGGTGACTCCGCCGCTCTGGTTGCGCGCCAGATCAGCGAATGCCTTGATGATTCCCAGCACCGTTCCGAACAGTCCGATGAACGGGGCGTTGTTGCCCAGTGTACCCAGGATGCCCAGGTTGCGTTCCAGATCCATGCGCAGGCGGGACTTGGCGCCCGCCATCCCCGCAGACACCGCACCCACCCCCCGATCGAAATACCCGATCCCGGTCAGGACCACCTCCGCCTCCGGGGCGCGGCTGTCGGCCAGCACCCGCCGCGCGCCGCCCACGTCGCCGTCCGAAAGAAGATCGAACAGCTCCTTACCTCGGGCGTGCAGGTCCATGCCCTTGCCGGACATGCGTATGGCCCGTTCCACCATCACCGCCACCGACACGACCGACAAGGCTATGAGCACCCAGAACACCCATTCGGCGCCGATCAGTGTCAACCCCAGCAGCCGTTCCGCCAATCGCATTGGCCCACATTGTTACCCACCAGCCCCAAGGGGGCCAGCCCTGAATGGGCCGTGAGGCTGCGCGCGGCAGCGGGCTACCCACTCCCCAGTCCCGCCTCGTGCGGCTCCCGCTTTCAGGCGTGACGGACGTCGACAATCACGCCCAGGGCTTCCAGCAACACCGTCGCGTAGGTGCCTGAGGGGAGCTGAAATTTCAACCGGACGGCGTCCTGGCGGCCCTCCACCGATTCCACCGCCGGCGGTACCAACGTCACGGGGACCAAGAGCGGGCGGCGCGTTCCGGGGAGGTCTCGCCCCACCGCCGAGAACTCTTCCCGGGACGCCCCCACCGCCGCCAGCGCCTGGTCCTCGATGGCGCGCGCCTCCGTCTCGGGCGGCGGCTCCCGCGCCCACCCCCCGGGCATGGGGCCGGTGATCACCACTTCCCCCGCGTCCAGGCGCTGCTGATCTGTGGCTGGATCATCGGTGATGAACACGCCCCCGCTGGTGCTCTTCTGCAAGACATCCCCGCTCAGCACGCGACGCAGTTGCCCCGTCTGCTCGCGCAACACCAGCACCTGATTGAAGACGGCGGACTGCACCGCCGACAGCAGCAGCCGCCGTCGCCGGTGGTCGCGTTCGCGCTGCTCACCACGCAGAACGGCCAGTCCGCGGGTGGTGTTATCCGCGCGCGTCCCAAAACGCTGGTCGCCGTAGCGGTTGGGCAATCCTTCCGCGGCCAGGTGCTCCAGTCGCTTGACCAGCCGGTCACGCCCCGTTCCGTCGTCAGCGATCGGCAGGCCGCCGACCACCGTCTCGAACCGATTGCCGTGTAGATGGCCCACTCTCAGCTTGTTGCCATGCCGCTCGGCGCGAAGGACCTGCAACTGGTCGTCCCCCGCCCCGAGAGCCAGCTCGGGCGCCACGCGCGGGACGCTGATCCACTGCCGCGTGGTGGCGTGGCGATCCTTCATCCCGGCGTAACCGACCTCGCGCGATTCCACCCCAAGGCGGCGGGCCAGCAGGTTGACCGCGTCGAAAGTGGTCAGCGACCGCTTCTCTATCCAGAGGAACGTGTGCTCGCCGGTTCCCGAGGGCGTGTACGCCGGAATTTCCTCGACCAGGAAGTTCTCCGGTGAGGGCGCGAAGGTGAGTACGGGCTCTGACACGGCGGCGACAGCGGTGTGTGTGGCGGGTAACGGACTGGCGTGAATTCGTCTGACGTGGCGGCTGCTCAGCGCGGCTTCGGCGAACCGGGCAAGGTAGGGGAGGGCGAGGGGTTGCCGGTGGCGCCGGCGGTACCGGCCTGCGGCATCTTGCTGACCATCTCGATGTACATGGCCGCCGACTTGTTGGCGGGCTCCAGACTCAAGATCTGCTGCCACTCGGCCAGCGCCTCCGTTCGCCGTCCCATGGTGTAGTAGGTCAGTCCCAGGTTGACGCGCGCCGGGAGATACTTTGGACTGTCGTAACGTACGCGCTCGAATTCACGCGCCGCCGCCACCAGACTGCCCATCTCACGCAAGGTGCTCCCCAGTCGGGTGCGGATGTCGTGGAAGTTGGGGCAGAGGGTCAGGGCCTTCTCGTATTCGCGGATGGCGTCCACGTACAGCCCGACGTCGTGGTAGGCGCCCCCCACCTCCGCATGCATGTTGGCGATCTTCCCCTTGGCGAAGGGATCCAGCTGCTTGGGCGCGCTCTTGGACACGCTCATGGCGCGGCCGTAAACATCCTTCGCTTCCTTGTACTTCCCGAGATCGTTGTACGTGACAGCCAGGTTCAGCGCCGCCTCTGTGTAGTTCGGATTCAAGGCCAGGGCCTTTTGAAACATGGTCTGCGCGTCCGTCAATCTGCCCTGCTGGTGGTAGATGACCCCCAACATGTCGTAGACATCGGCGAACTCCAGATTCCCTTCGGCGATCTCGGCGAGAAAAGGCTCGGCCTTGCCGTACTCGCGGGCGGCGTAGTGCTCGCGCCCGCGCGTCAGGTTCTCGCGCATGCGTTCATCCATGGCCTGCCTGGGGCTCATGGCCCGCCTCGGGCGCGGCGTCGGTAGGATGTTCGCCGTAACGCTGGCGGATGAAATCGAGATACAGCTCCGAACGGCGAGCCTGTTCGGCGTCGCGGTATTCGCGCACCACGCGCTCGAAGGTGTCACGTGCGCGCGCTGGATCGCCCATGTGCAAGTAGGTCTGACCCAGGGTCATCAGAAGCTCTGGTTCGCGGCCTGATCCGGGATAGCGGCGAATCGCCCCCTCGATCCGCATGGCGGCTGCCTTGGGGTGGTCCCGATCCAGGTAGAAACGCGCCACGTAGACCTCGTGATCGACCAGGCGCTTCAGCGCCTCGCGCCGCAGCGGCTGGGCCTTCTTGACGTAGGGAGAGTCAGGATACTTCTTCACGAAATCATCCAGCTCGCGCAGCGTGTCGCCGACCGCGGACTGATCCTTTTCGTACGAGGGAGGCAACAACCAGACGTCGTCGGGCATGTCCTTGTAGGCACATTCACCCACCCGGAACGCCGCATAACCGTCGGTCGCTTTTTCGTTGGTGGGGTGAAGGCGGATGAACTGCTTGTAGCTCTCCGCGGCTTCGGTGTAGTTCCCACGGTCGAACTGAGTATCGGCGATGGCCAATTCCGCCAGAACGGCGTACTTTGAGAACGGTGATTTCGAGCGAACAAACTGGAAGTACTTCAGCGCTTCGGGATAATTCTCGTCCTTCAGTTCGGCGAGACCTTTTTCGTAGTTCTGTTTCGCCGTAGATGAATAGTTAATGGGTTTGGTCGCATCATCGGACGTCGCACACCCGCCCCCCACCGTGGCGATCACGGTGACCAGGGCGACCAGGGTGGGTAGAAGGGACGTGACCATGATGATCTTCAGGCGACGAGCCGAACGTTGTCCCTTGGATGGGACGGCCGTGGGTGGGGGTTGGAACATTCGCCGGATATGGTACGAAAGCGACACTCTGTCGTCCAAAGGTTTGATCCGGGAGCCCCGGTGGGTCACTTTGTTGCCGTCGCTCGTCGCTTGTGTCGCGCTGGGATGCGCATCCAGCAATGCGGCCCCGCGCCCGAACGGGGTCGGCGCGCCAGCCGTTGGATTAGTGGCGGGACCGGCACCGGCGATCGCTACCGGGATTACCCTCACTCTGGCCGGGGCGCGATGTACGTCCGCGTCGTGTCGGTGTCGCCAGCCCGGGTCTGACGACGAGGAGACGTCGCCCCCCGTCGCGGGATCGAAGCGCTTCGAGATTCGCATGTCGGCCGATGGCGGGATGGCTTCATTGGACCTGTCCGCCCTGGGACACGTTGCCACCGCCGCGCCTGTCGTTGCTGAGGGCCTCGCGGTGAAGGAAACCTGTATCTATCTGGATGTTCCGGCGGGAAGCACGCATGACGCGCTCTTCGTGGCCAAGGAATTAGACGCCGGCGCTGGGGTGGCTCCGCGCCTGAGCATCGCCGAGTACGGTCCGTCGGGACCGTTCTGGTACGACGTGCTGGCGGTGACCTGCGACGGGGCCGGCGGTCGCTGCGATCGGCGCGCCGCCGACGACTGGTCCGCGGCGGCGCGACAACGCAAACGCGGCCGGCTCGAGCCCTGCGGGTCCACGGTGATCAGCAAGTTGCTCTGGGAAACCTCCGGCGGACAAGCGGTGCGTGACGGTGGACTGTTCCGCGACTTCACCGTCAGGTTCACCGCCGAGATAAAACGGTTCGCCACCCAGTTCGCACCGGGATCGACCGAATGCGTCCCGAAATAATTTCTCCGCATCGCATCGCATCGCGTCTCATCCCTTGCCTCTCATGAAAATCCATCTCATCGGAATATGTGGAACCGGGATGGGGTCCCTGGCGGGGCTGCTCAAGGTGGCTGGCCATGACGTCAGAGGGTCGGACGAACATGTCTATCCTCCGATGTCGACCCAGCTCGCGGAGCAGCAGATCGCGGTGTTCGATGGTTACCGCGCGGCCAATCTGGACTGGGCGCCTGACCGCGTGGTGGTGGGAAATGTTTGTCGCAAGGATCACCTGGAGGTGGCGGCGGCGAACGAGCGCAACATACCCTTGACCTCGTTTCCCGCCCTGCTGTCCGAGCTGTTCTTGAAAGATACCCACCCGCTGGTGATCGCCGGTACCCATGGCAAGACCACCACCGCGTCCCTGGCCGCGCATGTGCTGGTCGATGCCGGGCGCGATCCGTCGTTCTTGATCGGGGGCGTTCCGCTCAACTTTCGTCAGTCGTGGCGGTTGGGCAAGGGGGATGCCTTCGTGGTGGAGGGGGACGAGTACGACACCGCCTTCTTCGACAAGGGGTCGAAGTTTTTCCATTACCGTCCGCGCACCGTGATCCTCACCTCGGTGGAATACGATCACGCCGATATCTTCCCCGACGAGGCGGCGGTGAAGGCCGTCTTCCGGAAGTTCGTGGCCCTGATACCGCCCGAAGGCCGGCTGCTGGTCTGCGCTTCGTCGCCGGGTGCGCTGGAAGTGGCCGAAGCTGCCCGCTGTCAGGTCGAGACCTACGGACGGCCAGGCACCGGCGCGCGCTGGACCTTCGAGGTCGCGGCCCGCCTCAACGGCGGCAGAACGACGCTGGACCTGGCCCGGGGAGGTGAGCGCGTCGGAAGCGTCGATACCAACATGCCCGGCATCTACAACCACGAGAACCTGACCGGCGTCATCGCGGCGGTAGCCTCGATGGGGGTGGACATAGTGGCCGCGGGGCGGGCCGTACGGCGGTTCCTGGGGATTCGGCGCCGCCAGGAGGTGCGTGGCGTCGCTTCGGGAGTCACCGTGGTCGATGATTTCGCTCATCACCCGACGGCCATTCGCGAAACCCTGATGGGGTTGCGCGGCCGTTTCGGTCCAGGAAAGCTCATCGCGGCCTTCGAGCCGCGGTCGGCCACCAGCCGCCGTTCCATCTTCCAGACCGAGTTCGCGGGCGCGCTGGGCGTGGCGGACGAGGTGGTGCTGGCGCCGCTCTACGCGCCGGAGAAGGTGCCGGCGGCCGAACGACTGGACGTGGAGCGCCTGGCCGCGGACCTGCGCCGCGAGGATGTTCCGGCGCGGGTCATCGCCAGCGTTGACGAGGCGGCCACGCACCTGGCGGAGCGCGCCGCGCCCGGCGACACCATCGTGATCATGTCGTCGGGCGATTATGGCGGGCTACACGCCAAGGTGCTGGACGCGCTGGGCGATCCGGTGATGCCGGCGCGCGCAAATGACAAGACCAGGATCGCCAACCTGCTTGACCGCATCGGCATCGCGCATCCGGTGCTGGACCAGTTCTGGCCGAGCTACCTGGTGATCCCGGCCGCCGGACCAGACGCGCCCCTGGTGGGATGCGTCGCGCTGGAGGTGATGGACGACGTGGCCCTGCTGCGCATGCTGGCGGTTGCTCCGGAGCGCCGGGGAGAAGGTCTCGGATATCTGTTGGTGGAGACCGCGACCGAGCGGGCCCGCAACCAGGGGGTACGTTCACTGTACCTGGTCACCGACGGCGC
>JBDSME010000142.1:0-3276 GCA_039916065.1 Polyangia bacterium | reverse complement strand
TTGGTGAGCGGGCGAAGCTGGGATGGATCCTGGCCGCTTCCGCCGGTGTTGCCATTCACATCGCCACGCCCTGGCTGGTACGGTACGGGGGAGGGGCGCTGGCCCCTCTGCATACGTTTTCGGGAATTTTCATGGGCACCTGCATGACGGTGGTGACCGTTTATCCCGTCTACGCGATGTGGTTCGGCCGCTCACCCGAGCGTCCCCCCTCACGCGACGTCCCCGCGAACGTCTGAGGCGCTGCCCGCGGCCCCTCTGCTACGAATACGCTACCGCATCAGGCCTTGGGCCGCGTACGACGCGCTGTCATCCCAGTCATGTCAGCCCGCCTCCCGTCCCGGGGTGATTGGCTGCCCAGCGGTAGGCGGCGGCCCATTCCAGGGCGCGCGGTCCTGCCTGATATTCGGCCAGCACGCGTTCGCGAGCACGCTCGGCCACTTCTGCGTGAAGGGCGGGCGCACCGATCAGCCGGGTTAGCACCGTCCGCCATTCGCCCGGATCACCGGCCAGAAAGCCATCCTGGCCATCCTTGACCACGTCGTAGGGGCCAGCGCCGTCCAGGCGACTGGCCACGGTGACGGCGCCCACCATCGAATATTCCAGCCAGTGCAGCTCTGATTTGGACCGCGCGAATTCGCTGTCCTGCAGGGGCGCCAGACCAATGTGCGGTCCCAGATCCGCCAGCTTCGCCGTGAAAAGAGGGCCGGCGTCGACTGAAGGGTACGCTTCATCAACCAGCGCGCGCACCTCCCGGCTGTCACTGCCCAACCAGATCCGGCGCGCTCCTGGCGCGCAACGAACGGCCGCGTCCACGGCACCCGCGCACAGCAGATAGTCGCGCTGGCGCACGTCGGCACCATAGAAGAGGATGCGCGGGTAACCAGCGGAGCGGACGGTCTTGCCGGTGCCGGGGCGGGTGCCGTGGCGGGTGCCGTGGCGGGTAGATGACGGCTGGTACAGGGCGGGCTCCACGGCGTTGCGGACGACGTGGGTGCGAGGGCTGAAGGGGCGCACGGCCTGCTGCAGGGCGGGCGTGGACACCGTGACCAGGTCGGCCGCACGCAGGAACAGCTCCACCAGGTCGAGCTCGCGCGCCAGGCCGGGTCCGTGTCCCACCCATTCTGGTTGCCGAAACAGATCGTCGTCGAGGTCGTACATCACGGCACAACCGGCGCGCCGCTTCTTGTCGAACAGCAACGACGTCGCCACCAGTCGGAGCAGAGGATCCAGGCCCAGGGTGTGGTGTCCGGTGACGCGGGCGTGCTCGTCCAGGGCCGGAGGCGATTCGCAGGCGGTGCTGCAAACCGTGCAGGCGACATGGGTGTTTGACCAGCGAGAGAACAGCACGACCTGGGCCTGGTCCAGCGCCGTGAGATCGACGCGCGCCACGCCATCGCGGAGGGCATCGAACCACCGGCCCGCATACGAAGACGGATGCAAGAGAGGGGGGGTCCAGGGGACGAGGTCTACTTCCACGGCCGCCAGCGCGGAAACGAATTGCGCGCGACGGTAGAAATCACACGCAGCGGCTCCGATGCCGCCGTAGACCAGAACGCGAAGGCGAGCACTCATGACGTGTTCGGAGTGTGGAGTGTGGAGTGTACGGGGATCCGCGTCCTATTTGCCCGAGGGCGGGCCGGCGACGTCGAACAGCCCGGCAACGTAGGCGTTGGCTGGTCCCTTCAACGCCACCGCCATGATCTCCAGATTCCCGGCGCCTTCCAACACCACCGGAAATCCCGCGCGTACCAGCGCCGCGCGTAAGGATTTTTGGGTGAAGCCCGTCTTGTGCGCGTAAAACGCGTTTCCGCTCTCCTCGATCTCCTTGCCGTACCCGTAGATAACGTCACGCAAGGTGATCGGTCCCGCAGACGATTGATAAAGAACGTCGTCGATATCCAGGTCCTGGCGGACCACGGTGTGCATCACCTCCCGCATGTCGGGAACGCGGATGAAGGCAAAACCGTCTCGCCTCAATAGGTGCCAGAACCCCGCCAGCACGCGTGGCACTTCGTGCGGATGGTAGTGCTCCAGGTTGTGCGAGCAGTAGATGCTGTCGTAGCTGTTGACGGGCAGGGTGGTCAACTGGCGCGCGTCGCACACCACGTCGGGATTCCCGCGCGGGTCGATGTCCAGCAACACATGCTCCCAGCCGGCGTACTGCGGCGGCAAAGGTACGCTCTTGTTGTTGCCACCCACATTCAATACGCGTCTGACCATCCCCCGAGATCATAGGCGTGGAGGAGCCGGCGCGTCCAAAATGTCCCCGCTCACCGACAACGCTGCACACATCTCGAGTAACCTGACCCTCGGCCCGACATCACGCTCCAGTGTGCGTTTTCCTCACACTGTTGAGCGCCGTCGCTCCGCTATTTCCTCGCGTGCCCAGCCGTTTCGACACACAATTGTCATCTTGAAAATACTGGCGGGGGGAGACAAATGATGGTGCGCGCATTCGCTGTGACTCTTGTTGTTCTTGCGGCGGCAGGCTGTGCGCCGAGCGATCCCGTGGCCTCCGTTGACGGAGGCGGAGGCGGGGCGCGGTCATCGGGCGGCTCTGGGGTTGGAGTGGACGGTTCCGGCGGTGACGCCGTGACTGGCTCCGGTGGCAGCGTCGTGGGATCTGGGGGAGCACCCGAAGACGGCACGGGTGGCGCGCCGGCAACCGGAACCGGCGGAAGCAGCGGGACCGGAGGGAGCGGAGGACGCAACGGAACTGGAGGGAGCGGAGGAAGGAGCGGAACCGGAGGAAGCGCGCCCAACGGGACCGGCGGCAGCGGGCCCAACGGGACCGGCGGCAGCGGGCCCAACGGGACCGGCGGGATGTTGGCTGGCAGCGGTGGCGCCGCGGGAGCGGGAACGCCCACTGGTGTTGCGATGTTCGTGGCCGGGGGCTACCGCGGACGCACCACCATCTCCTGTGATGACGGGGCGTCCTGGGTGGCGAATCATTCCGACGACGACTCGGTCTGTCCCAACCACGATTGCGGCGAGGTCTTCAACACCATCACCGGCGTCACCTACGGCGACGGACACTTCTTCATCACGCGCGGGTGGGGAAAGCCGGGCAACGTGTTGCGGAGTGAAGATGGCGTCACCTGGACGCAGGTCTATTCCGGCACTCAGTTCGGGGGGGTGGCGTTCGGCAACCACAGCCTGGTGGTCGCCAGCGGATGGCAGTCGGCGTGGTACTCGACCAACGCCGGCCAAACCCTGACCAAGGCCCAGGATTTCTCCGGGCTCCTGGGGTCGAGCACGGGAACGATCCGGAACGTG
>JBDSME010000141.1:0-7085 GCA_039916065.1 Polyangia bacterium | reverse complement strand
GAAGGCCCCGAAGCGCACCCGCTTGGGCCGGAAGTCCTGCGGCTGCACCTTCGACATGTCGAAGCCGCCGGCGGCCTCCGACAGGTCCGCCCTGCGCCGATCCTTCTCGTCAGTTTCGGCCTGCAGGGCGGCCAGCTTCTTCACCGACGCCTCGGTCTCCGGCTCGCGCGGGATGTAGAAGCGGTCGTCAGAGACCTCCGCCCAGTAGCGCCCCTCGTCCACGTCGATCACCAGGCGGTGGTACTTGCCGGTCACTGACGCGCGATCGAACAGATACCGCATGGCCCCCGACAGCCGCGCGGTGTTGCTGCGCAGATCACTCTTGGCCAGCGACCGCAATCCGCGGATCGACATCCCCGAGATCAGACCGACGATGACCAGCACGATCAGGATCTCGAGCAGCGTGAAGCCACTCTCGCGGCCATGTGACCGGCGCCAAGACATGTATCGCTATTGAATCTCCCAGGAGCGGATGTCGTCCGTGGTGCCATCGGCCTTGTCGGGACCCCAGGAGATCACGTCCACGCCTTCCGGATCCTGGGTGCCCGGGCAGCGGAAGATGTAGGGCGCTCCCCAGGGGTCCTTGACGTCGTTCTTGGACAGCTCGCCCTGCGCCACCAGCTCCTCCAGACCCTTGGGACAACCGGCGCCTGCTCCCGCCATGAACCGCCCAGAGGCGTCGACAATCTTTTTCACGCCGATCTTGCCCGCCTGGGTCTTGGCCCTCTTGAGCTGACTGAACACCTTGATGGACACACCGGTGACGATGAGCCCCATGATCGCCAGAACGATCATGATCTCCAGCAGGGTAAAGCCGCGTTCTGCCGGCCGCCCAGCCGGCGCGCCACCGCGGACGCGCTCGCCGCGCTCATCGCGTTTTTGCCGAGCCAACCAATTGCGTATGCGTTTCATGGAAATTCTTCCTTTCATCTCGTCGCTTCTTTTGTCTTGTCTTGTCGGGAATTCTTCACTGCTCAGTTCACGAAATTTTGCATGTCAAGGATGGGGGTGAGGATCGAAAAGACAATGAACACCACCACGACCGCCATGGTGATTATGATGGCCGGGGACAAGATGGTGGTGAGGCGCGCCACCTTGCCGTCCACCTCGCGCTCGTAGGCGCCGGCCACGTTCTCCAGCATGCTCTCCAGTTGCCCCGAACGCTCACCCACCGCGATCATGTGCACCATCATCGAAGGAAACTGCCCCGATTTCTTCAAGGTGGCGGCGATCGATTCGCCCTCGCGAATGGCGTCGCGCGCCTCCTCCACCACCTTTTCCAGCACGGTGTTGTTCAACACCTTCTTGGTGATCTCCAGCGCGGTCAGCACCGGCACCCCCGCGGATAGCATGGTGGCCAGGGTGCGGGCGAACCGGGCGCTGGCCACGAACCTCACCAGCGGCCCGATCAACCACAAGCGCAACTTTGCGCGATCAAGGATGCCGCGGCCGCGCGCGGTGCGCGACCAGCGCCGGAAAATGAAATAGCCACCGGCGCCGGCGGGCAGCAGTACCCACCAATAGCCCCCGGCCACGTCAGACACCGCGATCAAGAGGCGCGTGTTCCAGGGCAAGGTCTTGCCCATGTCCTCGAACACCGAGGTGATCTGGGGGACCACCACCACCAGCAGCACGCCCATCACCAGCGATCCCAGCACCATCATGATGATGGGATAGGTCAAGGCACCGGATACCTTGGAGCGGAGCGCAAGCTGCGTGTCCAGGAACTCCGCCAGCCGTAGCAACACGGCGTCCAGGTTTCCGGCCGCCTCGCCCGACCGCACCATGTTGACGTACAGGTCGGAGAACATCGTGGGGTGCGCCGCCATCGTCTCGGCCAGGGATGACCCCTCGTTCACCTTCTGGCGAATCCCCGCCAGGACGCGCTCCAGCTTCTTGTTGTCGGATTGCTCGGCCAGGGCGCCCAGCCCCTCGGCCAGCGGGATGCCCGCGGACAGCAAGGTCCCCAGCTGTCGCGTGAACACCGCCACCTCCTGGGGCCGCACGCGCTCGAGCAGCTCCTGGAAGTTCACGTCGCGCCGCAACAGCGACCGGGCTGGCGCCCCGCCGACGCCAGTGGGGGCGGCGCGCTTGGCCCCGCCGCCCAGCACCTCGGACAGCTCGGTGATGAAGACGCCGTCTTTCCGCAACGCCTGACGCAAGGCCTTGGGGCCATCGGCGTCGCGCGTGCCCGCGACAGTCTTGCCGCCGCCGTCCAGGCCTTTCCAGGCGTACAGCGACAATGGACTAGTCCACGTCCTGGGTGGTGATCATCAGGACCTCGGCGGTGGTGGTCATCCCGGCCAGCACCTTTTGCGCCCCGTCGTCGCGCAGGGATCGCATGCCGCCCTGCGAGACGGCATGGCGCTTGATGGTCTGCGCGTCGGAGTTCTTGATGGTGAGCTGCCGCGTCACCTCGTCGATGATCAGCAGCTCGTAGATGGCGGTTCGCCCCTTGTAGCCGTTGCCCAGGCAGGCCGCGCAGCCACCCTCGCGCGCGCGAAACAGCTTCCCGGGAGGGGGCGCGCTGGCCTCGTCGCCCTTGAAGTGCACACGGCGAGCCCGCCCCGCGGAGAACTCGCGCGGATCGATGCCGATGCTGGCGATGTCCTCGTCGGTGGGGGTGTACAGCTCACGGCACTCGCGGCAGACCCGGCGCACCAGCCGCTGGGCCAGCAGCGCCATCAGCGACGACGCCACCAGGAACGGCTGCACGCCCAGATCCACCAGGCGCGTGATGGCGCCCGGGGCGTCGTTGGTGTGGATGGTGGACAACACCAGGTGGCCGGTAAGAGAAGCCTGGATGGCGATTTCAGCCGTGGGCAGATCGCGAATTTCGCCGACCATGATCACGTCGGGATCGTGCCGCAAGAACGACCGCAACCCGGCGGCGAAGGTCAGCTCGATCTTCTCGTTGACCGCGGTCTGCGAGATCCCGTCCAGCTGGTACTCCACCGGGTCCTCGATGGTGAGGATGTTCAGGTCTGGCGAGTTGATCTTCGCCAGGCAGGCGTAAAGGGTGGTGGTCTTGCCAGACCCGGTGGGGCCGGTGACCAGCAACACCCCGTGAGGGCGGTGAATGAGGTCATCCATCGCGCGCAGGTGATCGTCGCCGAATCCGATGTCGGCGAGATCGTGCAGCACCGACTCGCGGTCGAGGAGGCGGATGGTGATTCGCTCCGACGAGATGCCCTTCACCGTGGGGACGGTGGCGACACGCATGTCGATGTCTTTGCCGGCGATCTTGCGGCGAATGCGGCCATCCTGAGGCAGCCGCTTTTCAGCGATGTTCAGGCCCGCCATGATCTTCACGCGCGACACGATGGACGGCATGAACTGACGGTTGGCGCGGCGGGTCTCATAAAGGACGCCGTCGATGCGGTAGCGCACCATCACCTCTTTTTCGCCGGGCTCGATGTGAATGTCGCTGGCGCGCTCCTTGACGGCATTGAACAGCAGCGAGTTCACCCAGCGGATGATGGGCGCCTCATCGGTGACATCCAGGATGTCCACCAACTCCTCGCTCCCACCGCCGCCCTCGTCATCATCTTCTCCGTCGCCCAGGCTGCCGCCGGTGTCGTGCTTCTTTCCGTAGACGGCGTTGATCAGGTCCAGGATCTTGCCGGCAGGATGCAGGATGGGCTGAATGGCCACCTGGTCGTCGGCGCCGAGCTGCGAACGGAGATCGTCCAGCGCCCAGACGTCCAGGGGATCGGCCGTGGCCACCAGCACGGTGCCCCCCTCTGACCGCAGCGGCAACACGCGGTGCTGCTTGGCAAAACCGATGGGGACGCGCGGGGCCAACTCGGCGTCAACATCGTCGGTTTTCAACTCGGCCAGGTAGGCGATGCCAAGCTGTCGCCCCAGCGCCTGCAACACCTCTTCCTCGGTGGTGACACGCATCCGGATCAGCACCTCGCCCAGCCGGCCGCCGCCCTCGCGGCCGTCCTTGCTGTCCCGGCTGCCTCCGTCCTTGCCGTCCTTGCCGTCCTTGCCGTCCTTGGCCTGCAACACCAGCGCCTGGTCGATGACGTCGACTGTGACGCCGCCCGCGCCCATCTCCAGAAGGATCTGACCTATCAGTTTGTGAGCCACGACAAATCCAGGAGTCGTTCAGGGGAGGAGCGGAGTGGGCGGCGCCAGCGGCGCAGGGCTGTTGTCGCCCGGCGTGGGAGGCGAAGGGGTGGAGAACGGTGGCGCCGGCGGCCTGGGCGCCAGCGGGCGGGCCGGCACGGGAGCCCCGGCGCGTGGGCCCGGAGCCCCTACCGCGGGCGGCACGGTGCCCGCTGCCCCGGGCGATGACGACGATGCCGGTGTGTTCGTGGGCGGTGGTGTCGGTGAAGAGGAGGGGGTGATGTCCATCGTTCCCGAGCGCGGCGGACCCGGCGGCAGCACATCCACGGGTCCCGCCTCCTCCTGAGCGTCGTGTTCCAGCTGGTCCTGCATCTCCCGTTCCTCGATCTCGATGTCGCGCGCCGTGCGGTTGATCTCCTCCAGCATGCCGCGCTTGCGGCGATAGTCGATCGACGCCTCGGGATTCACCACGTCCTGGGTCCCGAAGCGGTCCACGAATTCCCGCCGCTCTTTCAGCTTCTTCTCCAGGACGCGCCGCAGGTCGGACTGGTCGGTGATCACGTACGGCGTCAGCGCGATCAGGATGTTCGTCTTCTGGATGGTGCGGGTGGTGTTGCGGAAGAAGAAGCCCAGGATGGGGATGTCGCCCAGGAAGGGGATCTTGGTGACCCGCTCCACGTTGCGGTCGGACATCAGGCCGCCGATGACGATGGTCTGTTGATCTCGCGCCACCACGGTGGTCTTGGCGCTGCGCTTCGAGGTGGCGGGCCCCAATCCGTTGAAGTTCGGCGACAGGATGTCCTGGATCTCCTGATCGACCTCCAGCCGGATCATGTCGTGCTCGTTCACGTGTGGCGTCAGCTTCATCTTCAGGGCGACGTCAGTCCGCTGCACAGGCGTGGCGAAACCGCCCAGACCACCCAGCAGACCGCCGGCAGCCGCACCGCCACCGAAGCTGGCCCCCTGGAAGGGCAGGTTCTGCCCCACGCTGATCTCGCCGTCCTCGTTGTTCATGATCAAGAGGTGTGGCGTCGACAGGACGTTCACGTCGTTATTCTGTTGCAGCGCCCGCACCAGCACGCCGAAGGCCGGGATGTCGGTGCCGGCGGTAGTGGTGGAGCCCAGGGTGGAGCCCGAGCCCGGCACCGGCGGGCCGATGATCCCCGCCGCCAACCCCAGCAGGGTGTCGCCGCCGCCCTGCAAGATGCTGGCGGGAAACAGCGTCTTCGAGGCGTCGAGGCCTCCCAGGAGCAAACCGGTCTTGCCGAAGAGGGGCACCGCGGGCACGGCGCCGTGGAACGAAGCCCCCAAGGTTCGCGTCTTGTCGAGCGCCACCTCCATCACCATCGCCTCCACGAAGACCTGCTTGCGCGGCGAATCGAGCTTCTCGATCACCCGCCGCAGCACCTGGTAGTCCTTCAGAGACGAAAGAATAATCAGGGCGTTGGTGGGCCGGTCGAAGCTGACCCGCATGTCCCCGTCGAACAGCAAGGGCAACTGTCCCCCCGCGCTCCCCGGCGCGGCCGCCGCGGGCGCGGGCGCCGCCGCGCCCGTCCCGCCGCGCCGTCCTCGCGCCTGGCCGCCGCCCGTGACCGACACGCCGGTGATGGCGGACAGGGTCTGACCCAGCTCGTCGCAATTGGCGTTTTCGCAGTAGTAGACGTGGATGCGGCCGTCGCCCCCTTCGATAGGGACGTCCAGCTTTCGAATCAGCGTCAGCAGGCGGGCGTAGGCCCGATCGCTGGCGACGATGATCAGCTGATTGGAGCGTTCATCGGGGATCATCTTGGAGATGGTCATCTCCATCGCCAGGTCGGCGGTGCCGCGGGCCTTGTTGGCGTTGGGAGTCCCCGCTGCCGGCGCGGCGGCGGCCCCCCGGCGCCCCCCCAGCTGCTCCACCTTGAAAATCTCCGCCAGCTTCTGGGCCATCTCGCCGGCGGCGGTGTTCTTCATGCGGATGATCCAGACCTTCTCGCCCTGCGCGGGCTGGTCCAGCTCCTCCAGCACCTTCATCATGCGGTCGACGCTGGACGACACGTCGGTGATGATCAGGGCGCCCTGAGGCGGGTAGGCGATGATGTCGCCCTGCTCGCTCTTCAGTCGGGTCAGGACCTGCGACATCTCGTTGGTATCGCCGTGCTCCACGCGCACCAGGCGGGTGATGTACCGATCGCCGGGCAGGATCTCGCCGTCGGGCCCGTAAAGGGGGGCGTTGCCGCGCGCCTTCACCGTCTCGATGATGCGATAGAACTTCCCGCTCTCCTGAACCGTCAAGCCCACCGAATCCAGCGCCGCCAGAAATAGCCGGTAGGCCTCCTCGGGGGTGATGAGCTGCGGGGCGATGACCGTGACCTTCTTGCTGTTGGCGGGAATGGTGCCGGGCAACAGGAACTGCTTGCAGGTGATGGACGAGATCCAGGAGATCAGATCGCCGAGCTCGGTCTCCGGCTTCATGTTCAGCTTGACGATGCGCTTGTTGGCCGGGAACTTGTGGCACGAGTTGAACTCGCGTTCGGCCGCCGAATCGGCCACGCCGGCCGTGGTGGTGCCGGCGGCGCCTGCCGTGGTGCCCGTGGCCGCCGTTCCGCCGACGGTGGCGGTGACCGCCCCCGGGGGAACCGCCGAGTTTCGCGACCCCGGGCCGGTGCGACGAGCCGTGCCCGCCTTGGCCTTGGTGCTGTCCGCCTTGATTGCGCCAGGCAGGGCACCTCCGGGCAGCCGGGTGGGCATGCCCAGGATTCGCGGCGACGGCGCACCGGGACCGCCGGGAGCCGGTTGCGCCTGCGCCACCAATGTCTCTCCGCGCGCCATGTGCGAAGCGGCCAGCAGGGCCGGCAGAACGAAGGTTGCCACCAGCAAAAGGCAGGAACGCCCGGAGGGGCTTCGGTGCCCGGAGTGGCGCTGGTGCCGGAGACCTGCGGACGTCATTCTAGTTTTCGGCATCATCGGATGTTGTAGTCCTTGGTAATTTTCTGACCGTTGCGTTCGAGCGCTACCGCCAGGTGGTTGGC
>JBDSME010000140.1:0-4110 GCA_039916065.1 Polyangia bacterium | reverse complement strand
AGCTCAACATCCTGACCAAGCGCAACGACGCGCTGGTCCCTCCGGCCACCGACCGCCTGGCACGCTTCGGACGCATCGCCATCCCGCAGATCGAAACCGCGCTGCACACGGCGGCACCCAGCGGCCGCATGCACCTGATTGATGCCCTGGAGCGCGTCGGGGATATCGAAACCATCCCGGTGCTGCGTCATTTCACTATCTACGACGTGCGCCCGGAGGTCCGCGAGGCCGCCGCCGCGGTGCTGGCGCGCTGGTCGTCCAGCGCGCCGAAGGCGTCGGAGCCGCTGCGCCGCCGGGCCGAGAGCGCCCGCGCCGCCGAGGTGGAGATAGCCCGCAAGCGCTCAATCGGCGAGGGACCGATGATCTTCGAGGGAGGGACTCCCGGCGTCCCGACCGTGGGCGCTCCCGACCCGGTGGGAATGGACCTGGAAAAGCGCCGCTGAACGTCGACAGTCCTCCCCAACTTGCAACCGGAATCCGTTCCCAGCCTCTCCCGGCGGGAGAGGCCGGCGCGCAGCGCCGGGTGAGGGGCCGGGCTGGACCGCCTCTAAGCCGCGGGGACGCCGTTCGTGGGCCCCGATAGGTCGGTGAGAAAATCGGTGAAGACGTCGTTGGAGCGATCGATGGTGATGGCGAACCCGCCGCCGTCGACGCGCAGCACGCGTCCGTGCGCCACGCAGACCCGCCGTTGCGGCAGGACGAAACCGAAGGCCAGACGGGCGAAGGCCGGCGCGGTTGCTCCCCGGAAATAACAGCCACCGTGGGAGATGTCCCGCAGTTCGACCGTGACGGGCATGGTGTGGCCGGCGAAATGAACGCGCACCGGCATGCCCAGCGGCACCCGGGGGTGGCGGCGGCGATCTTTGTGGTCGGGTTCCGCGGCGTCGTTGGTTGGGTTCATGAGCGGGTGCCGCTAAAGACCCTCGACGGTCCCCCTGCAGACCTTGAGCGCCACCGCTGCGGGAGTAGCTGTCTTGGGAGTCGGCGGGTACCGCGCCCACGGTGAATCTGATTGGTTGATTTTCTCGGGGACTCCTTACCTCGCCCCACGAAAGTTACGAAAGTGGGGGTCGGCCGCAGGCCGGGTGAGGGGACGGCGCTGCGATCAGGGCGTGCACCCATCACCTTTATCCTCTCCCCGCTTCGCGGGGCGAGGACAAACAGCTTCAGTACGACGTACGTCGGTTTTGCCAACGGCTCCTCCCGCTACCGATCGAAATCACTGTGGCGGTGCACTACGGGCGAGCGTAACCCGGCTTCGCCGGGTGAAGCGAGGGGGGACCGGGGGCATGTGAGCGGCAGCGAACCATGCCCCCGTAAAATGTCAGCCGGCTGCCGCGATCGCCTGCGCGAACAGTCGAGCATGGGCATAGATGCTGAGCTGCGGGTTCACGCCCAGGGCTGTGGGGAAGACCGATCCATCCACCACCCAAAGATTCTGGATTTCATGATGGCGTCCGCGCGAGTTGACCACAGCGCGTTTGGGATCCTCGCCCATGCGACACCCGCCCATCTGGTGCGCCGAGAACAGCGCATGCCGGTTCGGTCCGAACACCACGCCGTCGAGCTTCGCCAGGTCGGCCTCCGAACGGATGACCACGGCGTCCTCGTGCAGGGTCATCACTTCGCGCGCCCCCGCCGCGAGCTGTAGCCGCGCCATGTTCTTGATGGCGTCAGCCGCCGCCTCGCGCAGCACCGGAGCCAGGGGATAAGACAGGCGGATGCGCCCGTCGATGTCGGCGGTGACGCGCCCCCCTTCGTCGTCGTGATGGCCATCGATGAGCAGCGCGATGGTGGCCTGGGCATGGGCCAGCCGCGCCATCATCCGCTGGTGGCCCTCGCCAAACCCGGGGAACGCCACCGCCGACAGCATGGGGTGAAGCGGCGCCGTCTCCAGAAAATAGCCCACGCGATCTCCGCGGTCGGCGAAGTGGTGGCAGGCCACCGACTGGGGAGCCCCATAAAAGCCTTCGATGGGCTCGTCATACAGCGCCAGCAGCGGGACCGTGGGGTGCAAGAAGGTCCGTCGTCCCACCACCGACCGGCTGCCGATCTTGGACCGCTGCAGCAGCGCCGGGGTGTTGATGGCACCACCCGCCAGGACCACGCCCCGCCTGGCGTAGACCACGAAACGTCGCGCCGCCGGTGCCGCTGCCATTGGCGCTGCCCCGGGAGCGTCCTTGACCTCGCACACCACGCCGGTGGCGCGGCCACGATCGCTCTCCACCAGTTTGGCGCGCGCGTTGGTGAACACCACCGCGCCAGCGGCCAGCGCATCCGGCAGATAGGTGATGGCGGCCGACTGCTTGGCGTCGATGGGGCAACCCATCCCGCAGTACCCCAGCCGCGCACACCCCTTGACGCTGCGGCGGATCAACTCTGGCTGCCATCCCAGTTTGCGCGCCCCTTCCAGCAGCTTTCGGTTGTTGGCGTTGACGTCGTCGGGGTTGCCTTCACGAATGGACAGGCGCTCCTCGACCGCCGCGAAATGCGGCGCCAGCGTGGCGGAGTCCAGACCCACCACGCCGTGGCGGCTGGCCCACAACGCGAACGTTCGGTCGGGGGTGCGGAAGGACGATGTCCAGTTCACCGTGGTTCCGCCTCCCACGGCGCGCCCTTGCAGCACGGTGATGGCCAGATCCTCCGTGGCCCGGTTCCCCTTCTCCTGGTAGAGGGCGGGGTAGGCCCACGCCTCTTGCATGTTGAAATCCTTGCGCGTGTAGTGCCCGCCTTCTTCCACCACCACCACGCGCGCTCCCGCCTGCGCCAGCACCGCCGCCGCCATGCTGCCACCGGCACCGCTGCCCACCACGCAAAAGTCACACTCCGTGGCCAGGTTGGGTTCGGCGCGGACGTCGCGGATTTCTCCGGGGGCGGGGGCTATCTTCACGGAGCCTTCACGAGGGGGACTCCGGGCGGGCCGGGATAGGAAACCAGAGCGTAGGTCTCAGGCGAGGAATAGTAGGTGGCGACGGCCAGGCGTTTCATGGCCTGGTAGCCGCTGCGAAACAGGGCCACGCGCGAATGCCGCCAGGCCTCCAGCCGCCGATCTTGATCCTCCGGACTGGCCGCCGTGAATGTGCCCGGCTGCCCCACGGAGAAAAGACCGTTCAGCCCGTTCTCGAAGACATGCAGCAGTCTGCGAAACTCAGTCCCAACCTGGGGGTGCAGCTCCGCGAGCAGCTGATCGACTTTTCCGGCACAGTCCAGGTTGTCAGGCGACGGCCATCCGACAGCCTCGGGCTGGCGCGGGCAGACGCGCGCCGCCACAGCCGCGAAAATCCCGTACTCCTTCGCCGTCAGCAGCCGCAGCGGCTGCCTGGGATTGCGGCCCCGGCCGCCTCCACGCAGAAAAGTCGCCAACGACCCCCCGAGGAGCAGGATGGCCCCTCCGGCGAACCCTTTCTTGAGCAGGCTGCGGCGGGAGAGCTGCCGCAACCGCGCCGGAGACAGCGCCCGCGACTGTGACGGCGTATACGGTGCCGTCGTTCTGATGCGGCCGCTGCCGGTTCGGCGTTCCACCACTGCAGCGTACTTCACCCAGACGACTTCACAACAGTGCTCACACCTGACGGTCTCCTGGCCAGCCGCTGGAAACCCAGCCCACGCACATTGCTTGTTTTTCGCGCTTCACATAGATCCCAGGCCCATGCGCATCCGTGAGCCGTGGCCACTGGCCCGGACGCGACAGCGTCGGCGTGAATTCGCCGCCGTGTTCGCGGGCGTCCCCAACAACAGCCTGGGCGACGGGCTGGAGATTGGCGCGGGCGATGGGTTCCTCGCCTCGATGGTGGCTCCGCATTGCCGTTCGTTCGTCACCACGGACTCTTACCGGGCGCGGCTGGCTGAAACTCCCAGCATGTCGGGCCCGGTGCCACGCCGGCTGGTTTGCGACGCGCGCTTGCTCCCCTTCGCCGATTCCACGTTCGACTTCATCTTCAGCTCCAGCGTTCTGGAACATGTCTGCGATCGACCGGCCGCGCTGGCCGAGATGTACCGCTGCCTGCGCCCCGGCGGCCTGATGTTGCACATCATGCCCTCACGCACCTGGAAGATGTTGCAGCTTGTCTTCTATTACCCTCACCTGTTGCATGCGGCGGCGGACATTCT
>JBDSME010000139.1:0-6486 GCA_039916065.1 Polyangia bacterium | reverse complement strand
AGGGCGCTGTGCTCCACGACGATCATGATGCGGCGGAACCTGCCTTCGTGGGCGCCCACGGTGATCACGTCACGATCGTGGGTGCCGTCAACCGACCGCTCGCCAAGCTTGGTCCAGTCGCCGTGTGGTTGGGCGGCGCGGTCGTGGCGGGGCTCGGCGGCGCGCTCCTCTGCACGTTGGTCGGCGTGCCGGTGAGCGCAGGCCGTGCCCCACGTGCCGATGATCATGGCAATGGCTAAGAGAACCGGTTTGTTTCGCATCCGAAGGTGCTCCTCTCGGGCCTGTTGACGACGGCTGTTGCCAATTCTTGGCCGTCAAAGTGGCGGCCTCGTTACGGTTGTGTAGCCGATAGGTAAGGACGATCGGGGGTGGCGGCAATGCCCTCTTGCATATCATTGTCACCCACTCGGCCGGTGACCGGATGCCGTTCCGGTGATACCTTGAGTTCTCGAGAGAGGAAAGGCACCCGCAAAATGCCCAAACTACCCAAAGCCACTCAGGCCGATGTCGTCAACGCCACCATGGCCGCTCTGGTATCCAGCGCGCAGGCGCACTACGCGGCCATGATGGCGGCCGCGGTGGGCATGAGTCATGGCGAGCGCTCGCCGAGCAAGACGATGCAACAGGACGGCATCGCGAAGGGCTACGACATGGTCATCGCGCAGCTACCGCCAGGAAGCCCTTTCATCGGGCCGCTGCAAGATCATCGCGACACAGCAGTGCGGAAGCTGAGCTCAATGTAGCCCGGTCCCTGCCGTCACAGGGGCCGGACTTGTGGGTTCGGCAGCGAACGGTATTCCTCGGTCAGCAGGTAGTCCTTGCCCATGTTGGTGACGCGCGCGTTGGCGTAGTAGTCAGCGAAGGCGAATTCGCTGCTGAGCTGGGCCAGGGTTCCGGCGGCCAGGACTTCCGGCCGTGGTTGACCGGTGGCTTTCCGGGCGGGGCCGGCCCGGCGGGTCACCACGCCCGTCGCGTGTACAAAAGCAGCGGTCGCTTGCTGGGCGGTCACATCTCGCGACAGCGCGGTCACGGCGATCAACTTGTCACTGGCGCCGAAGGTGAGCCAGAGATCGCGTTTTCGGGATGAGGCGTCGGTGCTGGATTTGGCGGCCAGCGAGGCGTCGGGAACGTCTTCACAGATGAGGTCGGCAATGGCAGCGGAGGGGCGGCAGGAGATCCCGTGGGCGGTCATGAGGGCCACCACGTCAGCGCGCGAGGTCTGATCCAGCGCGAAACCGAGCGCCGGGCGACCCTCGGCGCGCTCCGGGCCCCGGTGGGTCGCGGCGAAGCGCTGACGCGCCTGCTCGCGCGCCAGCGGGGTGGCCGCGCGGTCGTAGCCGAGCGGGCATGCCCCACCGCGGAACCCGCGGGCCAAGACCCCGAGCAGGGGCCTCCCCGCGGGGGTGTGGGCCAGCCCAATCAAGGCGACCAGCAACACGACGATTCCCGCTCCGGCGACGAGACTCCTGCGAATCATCCTGACCCCGTCCGTCGTTGTCGACATCTTGGGCGACACCTTGGGCGACATTTTCAGTGACCCACGATGGAGGCTTTGAAAGCGGCGTCCGTCACGATGGGAGCAAAGCAGCTGCTCACGTCGGCGGTAGTGACACCGCTGGAGGTGAGGGCCGGTACCACCACGTTGGCGATGAAGTAGTCGTACTGGGCGGAGGTGATCCCAAGACCGGCGTGCGCGGAGACCATGTCCTGCGGCCCCGTGTACATCTTTCCGTCGGTGTAGGTGATCTTGCTGGGCCCCCCATAGGCATAGACCAAAAATGCCGCGAGGTTGCCCTTGAACGCCGCCTCATTATCCGCGGTCGACGGCGGCGTGCCGGTGCCGATCTTGCCGAACGAATCTCCGAGGTTGGTGGCGCCGCTGGCCGTCACCTCCGTGCCCACGTTGGTAAAGATGGCCTCGTTGACCGCCACGAAGGCGGTCGTGCCGAAGGTATCGAAAGCGTTCTTGCCGCTGCTCGCGCACTTCAGGGCGGCGCCGGGTCCCTTGTCGGCGGCTTTGCTGTCTTTGCTGTCGCTGTCGCTGTCGCTGTCGCAGCCCTGACTGGACGCCGCAAGGACGGTCAGTCCCAAAAGAGGAAGCATTGGAAGGTAGCGAAGACGGGGGAGGCGGGAAAAAGATCGAATTGTTCCAAACGGGTGTGACATGGTCGGCTCCTGTTCGTTTGCTGGGTGGGGCGAGGTCTCGCCTCGCCTCTCCACTACGTTCGGGCCGGTTGGTCGGATCTGCGGCGCATGTTGATCTGGGTAAAGGCCCCGGTTTCGCGGGTGGATACCGGGCTTGGGTGGTTCGGCGACCCGCCCTGGCAAAAATCGAAGATCCAGGGAGCGCCGCCGTTCGTAATGAACAGGGAATGCCCCGCCTCAGCACGCGCCAGGTGGACCCAGCGCTCTCGTCGCCTTTGCGTTCCCGCATCGATGAGGGGGCATCGCCGCCGCGGGCGGCGCGTCACGCTCATCTTCATCTATTGTCGGCGCGGCCCCCGTCGTGGAGACTGGACCCCGCCTTGAAGACCGGGGGACTGGGAGCGTCGGATCAGAAGATTCAAGCTGAGGCGCCTCAGGTGACCGCGCTGCTGACCGCCGTGGCCGGGCGGCATGATCGCGCGGCGTTCGCCGCCATGTTCGAGTACTACAGTCCAAAATTGAACGGCTACCTGCTGGCCCGCGGCGCCCCTGCCTCCACCGCCGAGGAGATCGTCCAGGAGGTCATGCTGGCGGTGTGGCGGAAAGCCGAACTGTTCGATGCCACCCGCGGCTCCGCCAGCGCCTGGATCTTCACCCTGGCCCGCAATGCCTTCATCGACCGGGTCCGCCGCGAAAATCGTCCCATGGTCGATCCCGCCGATCCGCTGCTGAGCGGCGACAGGGAAACCCCGGGCGCGGACGTCATGGCGCTGGACGCCGAGGCGCTTCGCCAGCTGGCCGCCGCCGTGCTGGAGCTGCCGCCGGAGCAGCGCCAGGTGGTGCACCGCAGCTACTTCCAGGGCCAATCGCTGGCCCAGATCTCGGCGGAGGACGGTTTGCCCATCGGCACCGTGAAGACCCGCGCCCGTCTGGCCTTGTCGCGCTTGCGCGCCCTCGTGGTACGACGGAGGGAGACATGACCGCGCCCACGCACCACCTGGACGAGGACGTTCTGCTCGACTACGTCAGCGGCGCGGCCAGCGAACCGGTGTCCCTGGTGGTGGCCTGTCACCTCACCTTGTGCGGCGCCTGCCGCGCGGCCGCCGCCGCCGCGGAATTCGTGGGGGGCGTCGTGCTGGAACAGGCACGGCCGGCGGCGCTGTCCGAAGGCGCCCTGGAACGCGCGCTGGCCAGACTGGATCGCGATAGCCTGGCAGGCAGCCCAGATGGTGAACGGAGGTCGGCGACCGAAGAGGGAGACGACGACGGCCCGGGGCCGGTCGCGGCCGCCGGTGAGCCGTTTGTGTTCGAAGGCGTTCCTCTGCCCCGCCCGCTGGCGCGTTACCTCGCCGCTGGGCCATCGTCGTCCTCCTCTTCTTCGGTCGCCCCGCCGGGGTCGGCACCATCGTTTCGTTTCATCGCGCCGGGCGTCCGTGGCATCCCGCTGGCGGTCGCCGCGGCGCCGGGCGTACGGACGCGCCTGTTGCGTCTTGCGCCCGGCATGGAGATTCCGCTTCACGCCCACGCCGCCCCCGAGTTCACCCTGGTGTTCTCGGGCGGCCTGTCCGACGGTGGACAGCATTACGTGCGTGGTGATGTCCGCTTCCGCGATGCCGCCGCGGTGCACAACCAGCGGGTGGATCCCGATCTCCCCTGCGTGGCGCTGGTGGTGAACGAGGGAGCGTTGGTTCCCCAGACCTGGCGCGGCCGCCTGGTGTCCCTGCTCTTCGATCGTTAGCGACTGTTGACCGACTGTAACGCCGCGGCTGCCCGAGCTACTTGCCGCGGTGCAGGCGCGGCATCTCCGCGTTGCTCTGTCCGCCCTTGCCCGCCTTGGCAACCCTGCTGGTCGTCGCTGCCAGGCCCGCCACGGTTCCCCGGGTCGGTACATGCAGTGGCCACTGCTTCATCCACGGCCGGGGATCCCAGTAGACCTCCGCGAACCCCGGCGACGGCCGAACGGACAGAGTGAAGTGCAGGTGACGACGTTCCTTGCGCAGACCGGTGTCACCGAGCAGGCCGATGATGTCGCCGGCTTTGACGTGTGACCCGCGCACCAGGCCTCCGGGAACCGCCGCCAGATGGAAGTACTGCGTGAAGGCCATGCCACCGAAATGCGACAGCCGGATGTATTGACCACCGCGGTCTTCGTTGCCGGCGGCCTGGATGTGGTCGACCACGCCATCGTGGGCGGCATAGACATGCTCACCCCACAGATCGCCGCCCAGATCGACGCCGCAGCGCCCCGGGGTGCGGCAGGTGGCGGGACGATCCGCCGGCGGCGGCGCACCGAAGATCCGGTCGTCGGTGGCGCAGGCGCGGCGAACGGGCCCCGGCAGTGGATAGACCCAGCGCGCATCCGATTCGTTGAACGCGCGGATCCAGTCGTCATCGGTGGGGGGCCAGGCCGGCCCGAAATAGGTCGGTTCCACCGACGCCGTCGCGGGCAGCGGCTCGGGCAGCGGCGAGGAGATCCACTCAGGCGGCGGCGCCCGGTAGCGCTGCCACAACAGGCTGGCCGCCGACGGCAGCAGCACCGCCACGAACGCGGTGAGGAACCACCGCCGCCGGGCGCGAGCGGCGGCGATGCGCCGGGCGCGCAGGTTTTCGTCCAGGCAGAAGCGAGAGCAATGCGCTTGACGCACGCGTCCCCGCACCAAGACGAGGCGGGCATACTCCTCGATCGAGGCGCCACAAACGAAGCAGCGAACTTGATCGCGCCCCTGCCCACGACCCTTCTTCTGCCGTGGTTTGCCAGCTGGACCTACCGGCTCCTCGCCGTCGTCGAGCACCATCATTCTCCCGTATCCATGTCAGCGGGGACGGTTTCTGATGAAGAACCTGATTCGAGGGGTGCGTCGCCGGCGCTGTCGCCGCTGTCGCCCTCGGTCATCTTCTCATCATCGGAGCCGCCCGCCGACGCTGACGGGACATCTTCTTTCTGCCCTCTCCTGTATGGCTGATTTTGGCGTCCGGTCGTTCCCTTTCCTTTACCGGCCACAAGGTTGCGCTGGTGGCCCGGCCGCAGCAGTGCCGACCCCAGAGGCAGCCCCGGTTCGCCCGTTGTGGTCACCAGTCCAACCTCGCTGCCGTCGAGCGGGATCCGCAGCGGCCACAGCGCGATCAGCGGCTCCGGGTCGATGTACCTCTCTCCGAAAGCCTTCGAGGGCCGCACGGAGATGGCGAAGTGCAGGTGCGGCGCCGACTGGTGCACGCCGCTGTCGCCCAGCAACCCGACCACGTCACCCGCCCTCACAGACACGCCCCTTTCGATTTCGCGCGGGATGGCAGCCAGGTGGAAGTACCAGGTGAACACCGTGCCCAGGCGATGGGATATCCGTACGAAGCGACCGCCATGGTCCGGGTTGAGGCCGCGTTGCACGAAATCCACCACGCCGTCGTGAACGGCGCGGATGTGCTCGCCCCATATCTCACCGCCCAGATCCACCCCGCAATGGCCGTTTCGACATTCCACCGCCCGTTCTCCCGGTCGGACCGCGCCGAACACGCGGGAATCGGCGCGCGGCATGCGCCGCAGCGGACCGGCCAGCGGGTGCACCCAGGCATCGCGGCCCAACGCGGCCAGCACGCTCACTTCAGTGGGAGGCCACTGGGGCCCGTACCAACCTGCTGGCAGCGGCGCCAGCTCGGAATCGGCCAGTGTGGGGGTCGGGTGGGGAGCGGGGTGAGGCCCCTGGCGTGCTGGCCACGGACCGGGGTGCGGCGTCAGGAGACCGCCCAGCAACACCAGCGACACCGTGAGCCTGCGCGTGGTGCGGCGCCGGGCGGCCCAGCGACTGGCCCTCTGGGCGCGGGCGGCGTCCATGAAGCAATCTTCGGAACAGAACATCGTGACCGACGGTCCGTCCGCCTGAACGTACCCGCCACCATAGAACAGCCCCCGGCACGCCTCGCAGACCGCAGGTTCGTCGTCGATTTCTGAGGAGTCGATCATGCCTGCTCCGCAGCGAGAGCGCGTACTGTAGCAAGATCCACCGCGTCAAAACACGGCGCCGCCTGCACCGTCAAGGGCTGTGCGATGGCTTACCGTGCGGCGGTCGCGTGCATTGCGCCAGCCGGCCTCCTGGGTCGACCCGGCGGCACCTGTCGTTGTACGCTGCGCGCCGTGACGTGGCCGCAAACCGCTGATAGCGCAGAGAACCCCTGACCCATGTTGAAGGATGACGGCCTGAGCCACCTCGTTCAAGAGGGGATCATCGACGCTGTTCACACGCGCCTGATGAGCGGCAAGGAAGCCACCGTCTATGTGGTCGAGCGCGACGGACACCTGGGCGCGGCCAAGGTCTACAAGGCGCGCGATGACCGGACATTCAAGAAGAC
>JBDSME010000138.1:0-3074 GCA_039916065.1 Polyangia bacterium | reverse complement strand
GCCATGCCGATGTTCGATGCGCTGGTCGATTCCAAGATCAAGCTGATCCTGGTACGCCACGAGCAAGGCGCCACGCACATGGCCGATGGCTATGCGCGTTCCACCGGTAAACCGGGCGTGGTGCTGGTGACCTCGGGACCGGGCGCCACCAACACCGTGACCGGCCTGCTGACCGCGCTCATGGACTCGGTCCCGATGATCGTGCTCACCGGGCAGACCATCTCGCCGATGCTGGGCAAGGACGCCTTCCAGGAAGCCGACGTCACCGGGATCACCTACCCGGTGGTGAAGCATTCCTACCTGGTGAAGAACGCCAACGACATCCCGCGCATCGTCCGCGAAGCGTTTCACCTGGCGACCAGCGGCCGTCCCGGGCCGGTGCTGATCGATCTGCCCAAGGACATCACCAGCGGGCCTTGCACCGCCGACTTCGTGGACGAGGTGGACCTGCCTGGATACAACCCGCCCAGCAAGGCCGACCCGGCCGCACTGGCGAAGGTCGCGGCGCTGCTGGCGAAGGCCAAGAAACCGGTGCTTTACGTGGGTCAAGGCGCCGTCATCTCGGGCGCGGGAGAGGCCGTTCTGCGCCTGGCCGAGAAGCTTCAGGCGCCAATGGTGAACACCCTGCTCGGCAAGGGTGCCGTCGCCGAGGACAACCCCCTGCACCAGGGCATGCTGGGCATGCACGGCACCGCCTACGCCAACAAGACGGTCATGAACTGCGACTGCATCGTCGCCATCGGCGCCCGCTGGGACGACCGCATCACCGGCAAGCTGTCGGAGTTCTGCGTGGGCGCCAGCAAGATCCACATCGATGTGGATGCCTCCGAGTTCAACAAGATCGTGCGGCCGGACGTGGCCGTGGCCGCCGACGCCAAATCGGCCGTGGAGGATTTGCTCCCGCTGGTGAGCAAGTGCGACAGCGCCGACTGGTTGCAGGAGATCACCGGTTGGCGCAAGCAGTTCCCGCTGAAGTATTCGAAGAAGGGCGGCCTCAGGGCGCAGTACGTGCTTGACCGGCTGGACAAGCTGGGCGGCCGCGACTGCATCCTCACCACGGACGTCGGTCAGCACCAGATGTGGGCGGCCCAGTTCTGCCTCACCACCAAGAACCGCCACTGGCTGTCCTCGGGTGGCGCCGGCACCATGGGCTACGGATTCCCGGCCGCCATTGGTGCCCAGTTCGCAAACCCGGGCAAGAAGGTGTGGTGCATCGTCGGCGACGGTGGTTTCCAGATGACCTTGGCAGAGCTGGCCACGGCGTTCATCCACAAGCTGCCGGTGAAGATCCTCATCATCAACAACGCCTACCTGGGCATGGTGCGCCAGTGGCAGGAGCTGTTCTTCGACAACCGCCTGTCGGGGGTGGATCTGGAAGGCAATCCAGACTTCGTGAAGCTGGCGGCGGCGTACGGCATCAAGGGCTTCCGGGTGCGGCGCCTGGCCGAGGTGGACCGCGTTCTCAAGGCGGCCATGGACTACAACGACGGCCCCTGCCTGATCGACGCCGAGGTGATGAAGGAAGACAACGTGTTCCCGATGATCCCCGCGGGCGCTGCGTTGCGTGACATGATCATCGACAAACCCAAACACAAAATGGAGAAGCCTACGGGCTCGACATAGCCATGACAGCCACAGCCATCAGCTTCCCCAGCAATCCGTCGTCTGAGCTCCCGGCCGCCCCCATGCACACCATTTCTATTCTGGTACGCAACAAGCCTGGCGTGCTGGTTCGGGTGGCCCTGGTCTTCGCCCGGCGCGGTTACAACATCGACAGCCTGGTGGTCAGCCCTGACATGACCGACGGTGGGTTCTCGCGAATCACCATCACCTGCAGCGGTGATCCCGAAACGCTGGAGCAGATCATCCGGCAAACCACCAAGCTCATCGATGTGGTCCACGCCATCGATCACACCGGCCAGTCCACCATCGAGACCGAGATCGCGCTGCTGAAGATCCGTTGCCCCATCAACCGCCGCACGGAGATCCTGCAGATCGCCGAGCAATTCAACGCCAAGGTGGTCGACTACGGCGCCGAGTCCTTGATCGTCAGGACCTACGGCGCCAGCGACAAGCTGGACGCCTTCACCACGCTGATGAAGCAGTTCGAGATCGTCGAGCTGGTCCGTTCCGGAAAGATCCTGATGGCCCGGGGACTGGCCACCACCTGAGGGCGGCGTCCGATGAACCCTCTCCCGCTTGTGCGCAAGCGGGAGAGGGACTGGGTGAGGGCAAGCCTTGCGAGACCCGACCCCCGTCCGCATCAGACAAGGGGCGTCTCCTGGCCGGCGGCGGCGTTTGGCCTTATGACAGTCCTCGAGACTGAGCATGGGCCTCGACATCAACAAAGACGTCTTCACCGAAGAAGACTTCCTGGCGTTCGAGCTCAAGCTGGAGCATTCGCTGCAGGCGCTGGCAGAGGTGTTGCGCCGGCCCGGTTTTGGCTGCGGAAGTTGTTCGCTGGGGGCGGAGCTGGAGCTGGATCTCGTCGATGCGGCGGGCCGACCCAGCCCCATCAACAAGCAGGTGCTGGCAGAAGCGGCCGATCCGCGCGTCACGCTCGAGGTCGATCGCTTCAACCTGGAGATCAACTCCAGTCCGGTGGCCGCGGCTGGCACCCCCTTTTCCAATCTGGCGCGCGAGCTGGATGATTCGCTGGGCGGGCTGCAAGCGGCGGCGGCCCGGTACGGGTCGCGGGTGGTGGCCATCGGCATCCTCCCCACGCTGACCGAGGACGACTTGCAGTCGTCCGCGCTGACAGACGGGGCCCGCTACCGCGCGCTGTCGTCCGGCATTCGCCGCCTGCGCCGCACCCCCTTTCCCCTGCACATCACCGGCCTCGACAGCCTGACGTTGCTGGCGGATGACGTGGCGTACGAGGGAGCGAACACCTCGTTTCAGGTGCATCTGCGGGTCAACCCCGCGGATTTCGCGCGACTGCACAGCGCCGCGCAGATCGCCACGGCGCCGGTGCTGGCGGCCGCGTGCAACTCACCCATCTTCTTCGGGCGGCGGCTGTGGGACGAGACGCGCGTGGCGCTGTTCCGGCAAGCTGTGGACGATCGTCGCGGCGT
>JBDSME010000137.1:0-7625 GCA_039916065.1 Polyangia bacterium | reverse complement strand
GCGATCGGCTCGGATCGGCGTTGCCTACGCCGCCGCGTGGGCCGCGCGCAAGCTGCGCTTTTACGTACCGGGCAATCCGCACGTCTCGGGACGTCCGCGCGATTGACGGGGCGACCGCAGATTGTGGAGGGAGGTGGGGGAGGCGGGGGAGGTGGAGGCGGTGGGTTGGTTCAGGACGACTTCGACGGGCGGCGCGCGCGAACCTGGCGGTCAATGGAGGCAAACATGCCGGGGATCGACGCCGCCACCAGGGCATCGGTGGCCTTGCGCACCACGAAGCCGGGCAACGGAGCCTTGATCAGCACGGCGGCGCGGTAATCGATCCGCGTGGCCGTCCCCTCTGCGGTGAACCGCCAGCGCCCCGTGGAATCGGCGACCACTTCCCCTTCCACGTAGGTCCAATCCACAGTCAGGGCTTCGGGATCACAAGCGAGATCCAGCACGTACCGAACCTTCAGCACCACTTCCACGCGAAATTCCACCCGGGTGAGCGCAGGGCGTCCGTCCGGCTGCCGTTCCGCTTGCCGGGAGATCACCCGAACGCTCTTGAACTCCGGAAAGAGCGCCGGATACGTCTCGAAGTCCACCACCACGTCGTACACGTCGCGCGGCGCCGCATCCCGCACCACATATGACCTTTCCACCGGCGCGCGATCGCTCATGGGCGGATTAGACGCCGGCGCCGTTTATCCGGCAAGGCCCGGCAAGCCGGCAAGCCCTGGAACGCCCGTTCACGCACGTGTAACTTACCGGCTCCACATGCCGAAACCGTTCTCGCCTCCTGGAACCCCGCTGCGGTTCACGCCCGATCGCCCGTTTCGGACCACCCACGCGCGCCTGGAGGTGGAACTGGACCTGGCGGGTCGACGTCTGACGGGCGCCGCCACCCTGCATCTGGAGGCGCGGCGCGGCGCGCTGCGCGCGGTGACCCTGGACGCGGTGGAGATGACCATCGATGCGGTGGCGGTGGACGGGGAAGAGATCGATCGATTCGAATACGATGGCGAGCGGCTGCATGTCCCATTGCCCCGCGAGCTGGAGCGCGGCGCCGCCGTCGCGGTCACCGTGCGCTACCGCTGTCAGCCGCGGCGCGGCCTCTATTTTATCGGCCCCGACGCCGACCATCCGGAGCGCCAGCTCCAGTGCTGGACCCAGGGGCAGGACGACGATTCCCGCTACTACTGGCCCTGCGTGGATCGGCCCATCGAGAAGGCCCCCACCGAGGTGATCGCCACCGCTCCGGCGGGGAACTTCCTGCTGTCGAACGGCGATCTGCGCAGCCGCGACGTGCTGCCAGATGGCCGCGTGCGGTGGCACTACGGCCTGGACTTCCCCCACCCTCCCTATCTGGTCACCATCGTGTGTGGTCCCTTCGTGGAGATCGCCGACCACGCGCCCGAGACCGGTGTGGACGTGTTCGCGTTCGTGGCACCAGGCCGCGAGGAAGATGCCCGTCGCAGCTTCGGTCGCACCCCGCAGATGATCGACCACTTCTCCAAACGGATCGGCGTCCCCTACCCCCATCGCCGCTACAGCCAGATCGCGGTCACCGACTTCATCTTTGGGGGGATGGAGAACACCAGCGCCACCACCTTGACAGATCAGGTGTTGCTGGACGAGCGCGCGGCCCTGGACCACGACGTCGACGGCCTGGTCTCTCACGAGCTGGCCCACCAGTGGTGGGGCGATCTGCTCACCTGCCGGGAGTGGTCCGAGGCCTGGCTGAACGAGGGTTTCGCCACCTACTTCGAGTACGTCTGGCGCGAACACGCCAAGGGTCGTGACGAGGCGGACGTGGAGCTGCTGGCGGACGCTGAGGCCTATTTCGGCGAGGCGGGGCGTTACCAGCGCCCCATCGTCTGCCGGAGGTACGACGAGCCCATCCACCTGTTCGACGGGCACCTGTACGACAAGGGGGGCCGGGTGTTGCACATGGTCCGTCACCTGCTGGGGGAAGAGCCGTTCTGGCAGGCCATCCGGCACTACGCCACCCGGCACGCCCAGCAGTCGGTGGAGACGCGAGACCTTTCGCGCGCCATCGAGGACGTGACAGGGCGCAACCTGGATCCCTTCTTCGACCGGTGGGTGGCCCGACCGGGACATCCGGAGCTCGACTGCCGCTGGCAATGGGACGACGAGCGGCGGGTGGGCCGCTGGCGCCTGGAGCAGAAGCAGCACATCTCCGACGAAGCTCCTGCTTTCCAGTTCGACGTGGGGGTGCGCTTCGAGGTCGGCGGCGCCGTGCACGATGAGACCATCTCGGTCACCGAACGCGCCCACCTGTTCGAGTTTCGCTTCGCCGAACGCCCCACCCAGGTGGTGTTCGATCCGGGCGACGTCATCCTGAAGACCGTCAAGACCGACAAGCCCCAGCCGCTGTGGCGGCGACAGCTCGAGGCGGCGGAGCTGGCCATCGACCGCATCCTGGCGGCGCGGGCCCTGGCCGAGACGCCGACCCTGGAGGGTATCGCCGCGCTGGGAACGGCCCTGTCGGGTGATCGCTTCTGGGGCGTGCGTGCGGCGGTGGCTCGGGCGCTCGGCAAGACCCAGCGGCAGGACGCGCTGGAGCTGCTACTGGCGGCGCGGCGGCAGTCGCACCCACGGGTGCGCCGCGCGGTGGCCACCGCGCTGGGAGATTTTCGCGGGGAGCCGCGGGCGGGCGCCGCGCTGGCGGCCTGGCTGCGCGCCGGCGATCCCAGCGTATTCGTGGAAGCCGAGGCCGCCCTGGCGCTGGGGAGGACCCGTTCATCCGAGGCCCTGGACCTGCTGCCCACCTTGCTCGACCGCCCCGCCTATCAGGACGTGGTGCGCACGCGCGCCATCGAAGGCCTGGGCGCCACGGGCGACGAGCGCGCGGTGGCCGTGCTGCGCGCCGCCTGGCGGAGCCGCGGGCCCTTTCAGTCGCGCCGCGCGCTGATCATGGCCATAGCGGAGCTGGCGCAAGGCTCGGCCACCCCGCGTCCGGTGCGGGAGTTCCTGGAAGATCGCTTCTCCGACGGTGATTTCCGGGTGCGCCTGGAGGTGGCGCTGGCGCTGGCGCGCCTGGGCGACCGTCGTGCGCTCCCCGCCATCGAACGCGCCCTTGCCGGAGAACTGGATGGCCGGGCGCGCCGCCGCATGCGCGAGGCCGTCACCGAGTTGCGGGAAGGCACCCGCACCAGCGAGCAACTGGTCCGCTTGCAAGAAGAGATGAGCCGGTTGCGCGGTGACACCGCCTCACTGCGGGAACGTCTGGACAGCCTGGAGAATGCGCTGGAGAAGAAACCGCCCGCCGGGGGTCCTCCGTCGGGCTCACGGAAGGCAGAGTCGGGCACCCCTTCCAAGCGCGCCCGTCCCACCGCCCGACGCGCCGGCCGCTCGCGCCCGCACGCCCCGATTCGCCGCCGCTAAAGCGGCTTCGCCGCGTTAGCTCTGCAACTCGGCGATGATCTCGGCGGCGATCTCGCGGGCGCGCGCCAGCTCGTTCTTGGGCACCGACACCGCGCCCACCACGGGGTGGCCGCCGCCGCCGTAGCGTTCGCAAATCTTGTTGATCTCGTGGGTGCGCGGCACGGTGGACCACGGGTTGCACCCCACCGATATCTTGGCGCGGCTCCCCAGGGTGATGGCCACCGCGTAGCGCGCTTCGGGGAAGAGGTAGTAGGCGATGAACTTGTTGAACGCCGTGCCCCCGCTCTCCGCCAGATCGGACACCACCACCCCCTGGTCCAGCCGCGCGACCGCCCGCACCGTTTCGATGTTCTTCTTGTGCTGCTCCAGCAGGAAGGCCAGCGGCCCGGCCACGTACGGCTGGGCAACGATCTCGTCCAGGGGCTTTGATCCCAGATCCGCGATGAACCGATCGGCCAGGGCTGGATCGCGGTTGTTCTCGATCCAGGTCATCAGGCGCAATGCTGGCTCTTGCAGCTCGACCGCCATTTTCACGGTGGGAAACAGCGCACCGTCGATGATCTCTGCCCATTCGATCAACTCGGTCAGCGGCGTGGAATCCCAGCCGAACTGACCGGTCAGGATGCGCGCCACGAACTTGGCGCAGCTCTTGGCTGTGGGGTCGTAGAACTTACGACCGGTGGCATCGGCGCGAAAATGGGCCTCGTCACCAGGCAACTGAAAGGCAGAGGCGTGGTGGTCGAACCACCAGCTCAGCCGGGGATCCTGGGAATAACGAAAGTCGACGCAGACGTTCTCGTCACCGTCGAAAAAATCGGGAGCGAAGGGCTGGGCTTCTCCCTTGTGTTCAAGCGGCCGAAACAGCACCTCCACCGAGTCGCGGGCGATCTTCTCCCGATAGAACCGCGAGAAGATTGCCGCCGAGCTGCACCCATCGAAGCAATTGCCATGATACAGGACCCGCAAACGCACAACTCCAAGGTAGAGGCACACCCGCCGCTGAGCAAGCAAGATCGTTAAGACGCTCGGTGAAACGCCGGTCAAACGCCGGTGAATTGAGACCACCGGCTTGTCGGCACGCCGACATTTGGCGAAGTCCCGCGGCGTTCACGGGGCGTTCGACAACGAAGGACGTCAATTTGCGCCGCGAGTTCCGGCGCGGCGGCGAAACAGTTCGTGTTAACGTGCGCGCATGTCCGAGCGGCAACTCACATTCCTTTCAGAGCTGAAGCGAACGCACGACTGCGGCGCCTTGCGCGCCTCCAATACCGGTAACGCCGTGGTGTTGTTTGGTTGGGTGTCCGCCCGCCGCGATCACGGCGGTTGCGTCTTCATTGACCTGCGCGATCGCGGGGGCATCACCCAGATCGTGTTCGAACCCCACGTCAACGCCGCCGCGCACACCCTGGCCGGCGAGCTGCGCAACGAATTCTGCGTCGGGATCTCCGGCGTGGTTCAGGAACGCGGGGGGCATCGCAATCCCAATCTGGCCACCGGCGACATCGAAATCCGCGCCGATCGGCTCACCATCTTCTCGCGCTCGGAGACGCCGCCCTTCGAGATTGGCGACGACACCGCCAACGAGACCATTCGCCTGAAGCATCGCTACCTGGATCTGCGCCGTCCCAGCTTGCAGAAGAACTTTCTGGTCAGGTCGCAGGTCTACCAGACCACCCGCCGGCACCTGGCGGGCAACGGCTTCGCGGAAATCGAGACCCCTTTCATGGTGAAGTACACACCGGGCGGGGCCCGCAACTTTCTCGTCCCCTCCCGCCTCAACCCAGGGCAGTTCTACGCCCTGGCGGAGTCGCCGCAGATCTTCAAGCAGCTGTTCATGGTGGCCGGGTTCGATCGTTACTTTCAGATCGTCCGTTGCTTCCGTGACGAGGATCTGCGCCTGGATCGCCAGCCCGAGTTCACCCAGATCGACGTGGAAATGAGCTTCGTGGTGGAGGAGGACATCTACGCCATCATGGAAGGTCTGATGGCCTCGCTGTGGAAGGACGTGCTGGGAACCACCATCACCACGCCGTTCCCTCGCCTCACCTACACCGACGCCATGGCGTTGTACGGCTCCGACAAGCCCGACCTGCGCTTCGAACTCCCCCTGTTCGATCTCTCCAGCGCGGTGCGCCGCCACGACGGTGGCGGCGTGGAGCTGTTGCGGGCGGCCGTGGCGAGCCCCACCAACATCGTGAAGGGCTGGAAGTTGCCCGCCGCCGTGGCCGCGAAGATTTCCCGCGCCGATCTCGACAAGCTGGAAGAGTACGTGAAGGGCTTCGGCGCGCGCGGACTGGCGCGGGCCCGGGTGGCCTCCGATGGCACCTGGACACAGAGCCCCATGAAGACGATGACGGATGGCCTGCGCGCCGACATCAACGCGGCCGCCGCCGCGCAGGAAGGCGATCTGCTCTTCTTCCAGTTCGGCTCGAAGAAGCTGGTCAATGCCGTGCTGGGTGGCCTGCGCCTGCACCTGGCTGACAAGTTCGGACTGATCCCCAAGGGGGAGTTCAAGTTCACCTGGGTCACCGACTTCCCGCTCTTCGAAGAAGCGGAAGGGGGCCATCTGGTGGCCGCCCATCACCCCTTCACCGCGCCCTTCCCCGAAGACATGGAGCGGCTGGAAACGGATCCGGCTTCCGTGCGTGCTCGTGCCTACGACCTGGTCTTGAACGGCAACGAAATCGCGGGTGGCTCGATCCGGATTCACCAGTCCGACCTGCAGGCCCGGGTGTTCCGCGCCCTGGGACTCTCCGAGGAGGACGCCCGCGCCAAGTTCGGCTTCTTGCTGGAGGCGTTCAAGTACGGTCCTCCGCCCCACGGTGGTATCGCCGCCGGCGTCGACCGACTGGCCATGCTCCTTTGCGGCGCCGACTCTCTTCGCGATGTCATCGCCTTCCCGAAGACGCAGAAGGGAACCGACCTTCTCACCGAGGCGCCCTCCCCCGTGGCGCGCAGGCAGCTCGACGAACTGCACATCGCCGTCAAGGAATGACGGCCGAGCCACTCCGCGAGAAAACGCTGCGCCGCCTTGACGGCGAGCTGTTTGATGTTCTCGTGGTGGGCGGTGGGGCCACCGGAGCCGGCATAGCGCGAGACGCGGCGTTGCGGGGCCTGCACGTCGCCCTGGTGGATTCTGGTGACTTCGCGGGCGAGACCTCCAGCCATTCCTCGAAGTTGATCCACGGCGGCCTGCGCTACCTGCAGTACGGCGATCTCGGGCTGGTGTTCGAAGCGCTCTCCGAACGCCGCCGCTTGATGACCACGGCGCCGCACCTGTGCCGGCCCATCGAATTCCTCTTTCCCGCGTACCGGGGACTGGCCCCGCGGCTGAATACCCTGGGCGCTGGTATTGCCCTCTACAACGCCCTGGCGTTGTGGCGCACGCCGGTCAGCGGACGGCGGCTGACCCGGGACGAGGCGCTGTCCCTCTCACCCCTGCTGCGCGGGGCCGGGTTACAGGGGGCGCAGCTCTACACCGACTGCCAGACCGACGATGCCCGCCTGGTCCTGGAGACCGTGCTGGACGCGGCGACCGCCGGCGCGGTGGTGGCGCCGCGCGTGATCGTCACCGAGTTGCTGCGCGATCGCCGCGGCCACGCCAACGCCGCGGCGGCGCGCGACCGGCTGGCGGGGATCGAGGTGACCATCCAGGCACGCGCCATCGTGAACGCCACCGGGCCGTTCTCCGATACCTTCGACCGAGGGCGCCGCAACCTGCGCCCGACGCTGGGGGTCCACCTGGTGCTCGATGCCGCGCGCTTGCCGCACGCGGGCCGCGCCACGGTGATCAGATCGCCGCGCGACGGACGCCTCGTGTTTGTGTTGCCCGCGGGGGCGCGCACGGTCATCGGCACCACGGACACCGATTGGGCCCCTCCTGGCGGGGACGAGCGCCGTTCGCCGCGCCCGGGAGACCGCATCGCAGCCCGCGCCACCGACGTTTCCTACCTGCTGGAGGTGGCGAACGCCGCCTTTCCGCCTGCGGCGCTGGGGCCTGACGACGTGGTGTCGACCTTTGCCGGCCTGCGACCGCTGGTGGCGGCGTCCGCTCACACGACCTCGGAGACCTCGCGTGAACACGAGCTGCTCGTGGAGCGTGATGGCCTGCTCACCATCGTCGGCGGAAAGCTGACCACCTACCGGCGTATGGCCCAGCAGACGGTGGACAGGCTGATCGAGCTGCTGCGCGATCGGGGATACGAAGGGGCGCTGGCCCCGTGCACCACCGCTCA
>JBDSME010000136.1:0-23888 GCA_039916065.1 Polyangia bacterium | reverse complement strand
TTCGCCGGGATTCCACACGTTGCGTCCATCGAAGATCACCGGCTGGCGCATGATCTTCTTCAGGCGATCGAAGCTGGGCCGACGGAATTCGTTCCACTCCGTCACCAGGATCAAGGCGTCGGCACCTTCGGCGGCTGCGTAATGATCCTCCTGGTAGGTGATGCGATCCCCCAGTACCTTGCGGACCGCGTTGATGGCAACCGGATCGGTGGCGACCACTTGCCCACCGGCCGCGAGCAGTTGCTCGACAAGCGTCAGGGCGGGTGCCTCGCGAATGTCGTCCGTCCCCGGCTTGAAGGCCAGACCCCACAATGCCAGCCGCTTGCCGCGGACATCGCCACCGAAATGCGCCAGCACCTTCTCGCCCAGGCGCTGCTTCTGCTTCTCGTTAACCTCCACCACCGCATGCAGGATGCGCAGGTCATAGCCGGCTTCGCGCCCGGTGTTGATGCACGCGCGGAGGTCCTTCGGGAAGCAACTGCCCCCGAAACCCGGCCCCGCATACAGGAACTTCGGCCCGATGCGGGCGTCCGAACCCATCCCCTTGCGGATCAACTCGATGTCGCAACCCAGGATCTCGCACAGGTTGGCCAGGTCGTTCATGAAGGAGATGCGGGTCGCCAGCATGGAATTGGCGGCGTACTTCGTCAGCTCGGCGGAGCGCCGGTCCATCACCAGCATGCGGTCGCTGGTACGGGTGAAGGGCGCGTACAGGCTGCGCAGGCAGTCGATGGCACGTTTGTCCTCCGCGCCGACGATCACCCGATCCGGCTTCATGAAATCGTTGACGGCGTCGCCCTCCTTCAGGAACTCTGGGTTGGAGGCGACGGCGAACTCGTGGCGGGTCCGCTTTTTCATCAACGCCTCGATCTTGTCACCCGTTCCCACGGGGACCGTCGACTTGGTGACCACCACCGTCCACCCGGTCATCGCATCGGCGACGCTCTCGGCGGCCTTGAAGATGAATGAAAGATCGGCCGACCCGTCCGCGCCAGGGGGCGTACCCACGGCCAGCAGAATGATGTCGGCGCCGGCGACACCGTGGGCAATGTCGGTGGTGAACTGCAGCCGCTTCTCGGCGGCGTTGTGGGCCACCAGCTTGTCCAGACCCGGTTCGTAGATGGGCAGCTCGCCTCGGTTGAGCCCGTCGATCTTGGCGCGGTCGACGTCGCAACAAACGACATCGTTGCCCATGTCCGAGAATCCTGCCCCCGCGACCAGCCCGACGTAACCAGTTCCAATGACACAGATTTTCATCGCGAAATGCATACCATGATAGCTTTCGGAACTCGATGAAGGCGATGCTGTTGGCGGCCGGTCGCGGGACCCGACTTGGCGCGCTGGGTCAGGTGCTTCCCAAGCCCCTTTTTCCGATCTGCGGCTACCCAGCCATCACTTTCGGACTGTCGGCGTGTGCGCGCGGAGGCGTGAACGAAGTCGTGGTGAACTTGCATCATCACGGAGAGCTGATCCGACGGGCGGTCGGAGACGGGACGCCCTGGGGCGCACACGTCCAGTACGCGACGGAGACCGAACTGCTGGGAACCGGCGGCGGACTGGCCCACGCGCGCCCCCTGCTGGGCGACGGGGACGAACCCGTGCTGGTGATGAACGCCAAGGTGGTGGCGGAGATCGACGTGCGGGCGCTGCTGGCGGCACATGAGGCGTCGGGAGCGGACGCGACGCTGGTGCTGCGCGATGACCCCGCCGCACGGACCTGGGGCGCGATCTCCGCGGACGAGGATGGACGGGTGGTTACCATCCTCGGAGCGCGGTCGCCACACCCACCGCGCGGCACATCGGTCGATCGCATGTTCACCGGAATTCAGGTGATGGGTCCCCGTGTGCGCGAGCGCTTGCGCCCGGTGTTTTCGGACTCCGTGCGCGACGGCTACATCCCGGCGCTGCAGGCAGGGGCAAATATCCGCGCATTCGTGTTACCCGGCTATTTCGCGGAGCACTCCACGCCCGAACGCTACCTGGCCGGTAACCGGGCGCTCCTACGACAGCCAGAGCTCATCAGCTACCCGCCAGGTCCGTTGACGGGCATCCACCCGGACGCGCGGGTGGACGCGCGCGCCGTGGTGAACGGACCGGTCCGCATCGACGCTGGCGCGATCATCGAAGCGGGCGCGGTGGTCGGTCCAGACGTGGTCGTGGGCGCCGCCGCCCGCGTGCGCGGCGGCGCGCGGATCACGCGCGCGGTGCTGTGGCCAAACAGCACCGCCGAGGGCATTCACGAAGACGCGGTCTTGAGCTGATCGGGCGGCGGTCGGTCGTACGGCGTTCAGACACGCGGCGGGTTGGCGGCGCCGTGCCGGACGGGCTCCGCGAAGTTCGCGCCAGCGGGAGTCGCCCCCGGCCGGCGCAGGCCATCCATCCCGTCCCACGACCCACGTCCCGCGCTGCCGTAGCGCGGGTGTGTGGTCTGATACCGGCCCGCCACCACCACCACTTTGTCGGGATAGAGATACAAAGCGCCGACGAGTCCCACGGCGTCCGGCGGCATGGCATACGCCTGATCCTCGTACAGCACCGCCGCGCGCGGTCCCACCACCACCGGGACCCGCAAGGCCAACGTCTCGGGGGTGAGCTTCAGCGGGCGCAGCCTCTGTCGCTCCTCCGTCAGCAGCACGGCGGGGGCCTGGTTGCCCAGCTGGTTGCCGGTCTCCGGCGACACCAAGCCGTTGGTCTTGGCGACCCACTCATCTAGCTGACGCTCGAGATCCACCTCGCCGGCGAAGACGCGGTCCTTGAAGAACCCGTTCTTCACCCAGTTGCCGAGGTTCGTTCCCACGCCGCGATCGGCCCCCCGACGAGCCCGCACCTGGACGCCGATCCCAAGCTGAATGGCGGCGTACGCGAACGAAAGATCCCACTCCAGGATCTGCCCCTCGGAATCCGTCCTGGTGGCGATTGGCTTCCCACGATCGAAGGTGGCCAGCAAGGGGACGCCCCCAATGATTTGGTAGTGATGGACCAGTGACCTCACCAGCGTCTCCACACCCTGGTCCGACATCAAGGACACCACCGAAAAGCGCGAGTATTCTAGGCGGGAGACCAGGAAGTTCACGGTTCGCGTCTGGCCTTCGGCGAACCGCAAATCAACCTGAGCCAGGCCGTGCCGGACGATCTCCCCCGGGATCTTGTCCTGGTGACCAAGCGGCCGACTGCGCCGCGGTCGCAGAGTGGAGATGACGGCATACAAGGCACTCTTTCCGCCTTCGTATCCCACCACGCGTGCCCGACGGACGATCTCGAGCGATTTCATTCGTGGGTTGGCGAGCAGCAGGTCCACCACAAAGGACCGAAACGGCTGCGCCTTGGAAGGTCGTCCCACCCCCCGCCCCGTACTCTGACTGACCTCACATTCCATGCCAGGACCATACACTGAAAACCCTATGTTTTGTCCAACTAAATGTCACAGTTCCGACAAGATTTTTCGTGCGCACATTGTGGGGGCCGTGCGCGCCGCATCAGGAGGGGGGTGATTTCCTTATATTTTTTCTGACGCAATGTATCGTCAAATGGCTGGCGGTGACAGCGCCAGGGAGCGACGCTGATCACGCCTTTCCAGAGCTAACTCGATGAGCCGCGCCACCAGGGCAGGCAGCGAAATTCCGGACGCCTCCCACATCTTTGGGTAGCCGGACGCCGCGGTGAATCCGGGCAGAGTGTTCACCTCGTTCACGGACAGCTCGCCCGTCTTTCGGTCGAGGAAGAAATCGATCCGGGCCATCCCCGACAGCTCCAGTACCTTGAACGTCGCCACGCTCAGGGCCTGGACTCGTTGCAGGCCCATGGGAGGGAGGTCGGCCGGCAACTGAAACACCGCCCCGTCGGGATCGACGTACTTGGCGTCATAAGAATAGAATCCGTCCCGGTGTGACAGCACGATCTCCCCGGGTGTGGAGGCCTCGGGCGTGTCGTTGCCCAGCACGGCGCATTCGATCTCGCGGGCGTCGACCGCCCGTTCGAGCAGCACCTTGCGATCGTAGGTCAGCGCCATCGCCAGGGCCCCAGGCAGGTCCCTCGCGCGCGGCACGCGGCTCACCCCCACCGAGGAGCCCGCATTCGCAGGCTTGCAGAACAAGGGGTAGCCGAGTTCGTCGCCCTTGGTGAGTGCCGACTGAGGTTCGGACGCGAATTCGTGGGCGGTGACCACTCGATATTCCACGATGGGAATGCCTGCCTGTTGCAGCAACCGCTTGGCGACGTCCTTGTCCATACCCACCGCCGACCCCAGAACGCCGGCCCCCACATAGGCAACGCCGGCGAGCTCCAGCAGACCCTGGATGGTGCCGTCTTCACCGTAGGTGCCGTGCAACATGGGTATCACCACGTCGTCGGGGCGGAGAATGCCGGCATCGACCACTGCGGCGCGCGGATCCAGACGAACCTGGCGGGGATCACCGATGGCGGCATCCAGGGTGGCCGAGGATTCGTGGCGCCATCGCCCCTGCTTGTCGATTCCGATCAGCAGCGGTTCGAACCGCAAGCGGTCCAGCGCGCGGTAAACGTTGCGTGCGGACAAAATCGACACCTCATGTTCGGACGAACGGCCTCCGAACAGGATCACGGCGCGCTGGCGCACCTCAGCAGCGGTCCTGTCGTCCTTGCCGTTGTTGTCGTTCTTGCTGTCGTTCTTGCTGTCCGCTGAATCGCTCGGCCCCATGACTCCGGATTTTAACAGCGGCCCAGCGCTTTGGTACCGGGGCCACCTCCTCGCCTTGCAAATTCGTGACGACCGTTCCATCGTCGCTGGCCATGCCCGCCGCAGTCGCCGCTGCTCCTTCCTTGAAACAGCCGAAAGGGCTGTACCTCCTGTTCAACGTCGAGATGTGGGAGCGCTTCTCCTACTACGGGATGCGGGCGTTCCTCTTCTTGTTCCTCATCAGCACCGCCGGCGGGTTCGGCTGGAGCAAGGAGAAGGCGGGCCTGCTCTACGGGATCTACACCGGGATGGTCTACTTCACGCCCTTGCTGGGGGGCTATCTGGCGGATCGGGTCCTCGGCACCCACCGCGCCATCCTGGTGGGCAGCGTGCTGATCGCCGCGGGGCATTTCTGCCTGGCCGTGGCCTCCACCACCACGTTCTTCGTCGGCCTCGGGCTGATCATTTTGGGCACGGGATTCCACAAGTCGAACATCTCCACCATGGTGGGCCAGCTCTACACCGAAGGCGATCGGCGCCGGGACGCCGCGTTCACCATTTTCTACATGGGCATCAACACCGGCGCTTTCCTGGGGCAGATCATCTGCGGCTACTTCGCCAGGACGCCGCGCTTCGGCTGGCACTGGGGCTTCGGTTCGGCTGGCGTGGGCATGGTGGTCGGGACGTTGGTCTACCTGGCGCTCAAGCGAAAGTTTCTGGGGTCCATCGGAGACGTCCCGGCGTCGCGCGTGCGCACCGGAAACGTGGTCGCCGCGGAGCAAAAGCTTACCGTGGTCCAGAAGCGGCGCATCGCCGCCATCGCCATCCTGGCCTTCTTCAACATCTTCTTCTGGAGCGCCTTCGAGCAGGCCGGCTCGTCGATGAACCTGTTCGCCGAGGAGCGAACGCGTCGCGTGTTTTTCGGCTGGGAGATGCCAGCGCCCTGGTTCCAGTCGATCAACGCCCTGACCATCATGGTCTGCGCCCCGCTGTTTGCGCTGCTCTGGACACGGCTGGCCGCGCGTGGCCGGGAACCAAGCACGCCGCACAAATTCGTGGCCGCGCTGGTTCTGGTGGCCCTGGGATTCGCGGTGATGGTGCCGGCGGCTCTGGAATCCCAGGGCGGCGCACGCGTCAGCCCGCTGTGGTTGGTGGCCGCTTACGTCCTGCACACCTGGGGCGAGCTGTGTCTGTCCCCGGTCGGGTTGTCCATGGTCACCAAGCTGGCGCCACCCAAGCTCGGCTCTCTGATGATGGGCCTGTGGTTCTTCTCGTTCTTCATCTCCGACCTCACAGCGGGGCTGGTGGCAGGCCAGACTGAAAAGATCGAAAAGGGGCATCTCTTTCACCTGATGGGTGGTCAGGCCGACTTCTTCCTGATCTTCGTGATCACCCCCCTGGTGGGCGCGGCGCTGCTGTGGCTGCTGGCCCGCCCCGTATCCCGGCTGATGGACGGGCAGCCGGCGAAGACGCCCGGCGCGCCCGTCTGAGTCCCTTTTCTCGGCACCCTCACGCCGCCGCGTTACTTGGTGCCGGACGTCTGTTGCATCAGATCGCCGCGCAACGGAATCGACGTCACCGCCCGGTTCACCAGCTCCCGCACGTCGTTGGGATCCTCGGCGTCCAGGTCCAGGTCTTCGCGCAGGTGCCAGAGCACCCGGCCGTCCGCGGCATTGACCAGGGTCATGCTCAGGTACAGCTGATCGCCTCCGAAGACCTGATCCTCGTGCGTGACCTGGCCTTCGTGGGTGTACCCCGGTCCGTCGAGGGGAATCATCACGCCGACGCCGATGCCAAAATGCGGCCCGCCGCCGCCGCCGCCTCGGTAGACCCGACCACCACCTCCGCCCCCGGGCGTGAGCCCGCGCCCCACCGGGGGTGCACCGCGCAACCCACTGCTCGACATTCCCGGCGTGGGCCCGCGGGCACCCAGCGGCGCCCCACCCCGCGTGACGGGCCCCGCCACGGGGCGTCCCCCGCCACCGGCCAACGCCGGGGTTCCGCCGCGACCTCCGCTTTTGCCTTCGGCCAGCGTGGCCAGGACGATCAGCACGATCACCGCCACGATCAGCACCGCGCCCATGATCTGCGCCGCCCGCTTTCCGTCGGAAGTGGTGACCCCCTTGAGATTGACGTAGAGGAGCGCGTCGGATTGAGTGGCCCAACCAATCTTCGCCGCCAGTTCGGGCGCGATGATCTCCGGCGGAGTGAGGGGTCCCTGCCGCCCTCCCGCCGGACCGTTGGCAAACTGCAAGATGGTGTTGGCCATCAACGCGAGCTCGTCCTGGCCGACCAGGAGCTGTCCATCCTGCCCAACCACACCGTCCCAGCGCGCCGACAGGTTCAGGTCGTAACCACGCTGGCGAAACGCCTCGGTGGAGAACTTCACCACCTGCGCAAACACGGACTGGCGCAGGGCCTCCGATTTCGCGGGGTCGTTCTCACCAAGCTGGTCCAGCACCATGAACACGTCAGGAGGCAGCAGCGCGATTCGAATGGGAGTGTAGGTTCGCGCGGCGAAGGCAGGCTCGATGGCGGGCCTGGGCGCCGTGGCGCACCCACCGGTCCACGCCACCGCCGCCAGGGCGATGGCAACCCCGGAACGCCGCAACGAGATCAACGGCGACACTGACGAACGGCATGGCATGAGCCGTTCAAAGCTACCACGCAGCCACGCGCATGCAGCAGTCTGGCAGCCCTGTTACGTGATCGCCGCCACGCCACGGCCTGGAACGCCGCTCCCGCGGGCGCCGGTGATATGATGCCAGCGAAACCGATGGTCGTCAGGTCCTCTCCAGTCCGCCGCCTCCGGCTCCCGCGCTGGGCCGCCTGGGCCTGTCTGTCCGCGGCGCTGTGGGGGTGGCACGCTTGGTCCTCGGCCGGCAGCGTCGCCGCCGCCAGCGCGCGAACCGTCCGCAAGACCAGCACGCCCGCCCCCCAGGTTCAGATCGACAAGAGCAAGATCGATCTGGCCAATCATCGCCTGGAACTGCTGATGTCGATGCCGCCCGCCGAGGTGGAGATCAAGGTGCTGGCGGAGTCAGGCGAGGTTCTGGCCGACGAACGTCACGACTTCACCGGGCACCTGGCCGGCGCCCCGCTGACCGTCACATGGACACCGAGCAGCGCCGCTCCCGCCGCGCGCATCGAGCTGCGCGCGCATGACACCCTCGGCGGATTCGCCGGGGTGGCGATCTTCTCCTGGTCTATTTCAATTCCCCACGAAGAAGTGGTCTTTCAGACCGACTCCGCCGAAATCATGGCGTCCGAGCGGCCCAAGCTTGAGGCCAGTCTGCAAAAGCTCAACGCCGCGCTGGCCACCCACAAAGACGAATTCGGACGACCCACCCTGTTCGTGGCCGGGCACACCGACACCGTCGGGAGCGACGGCCACAACCTGAAGCTCTCCCAGGCGCGCGCCCAGTCCATCGCCCGCTGGTTCAAGTCACGTGGGTTGCACATTCCCGTTGCCTACGAAGGGTTCGGAGAATCGGCCCTGGCCGTGAAGACGGCTGACAACGTCGACGAGATCCGCAATCGGCGCGTCGACTACATCCTGTCCGTGGAAGAGCCAGCCCTCCGCGCCACCGGCTTCCGCCCCTCCTGGAAACGCACCGCAAATTAGCGTCGACCAACGGTCCTCGACGCTGCTAGCCGGCGACCGCGGTCGGTTGAGGCCCTCTTAGAGCACCTCCTAGAGCGCGTAGCCGCCGGCTTCGATCACGTGCATGGCGATCTTCCGCCGCAGCGAGAAGGTGTTCACGCGTGTCAGTTCGTAATAGGTGTTGATGTCGCGGATCTCGCGACCCCACTCCTCGTCCTGGGACATCCACATCAGCATCTCGCGCAGGCTATCGAATACCTGCTGGTGAGCCTTGGCGACGAAGAGCTGGGTCATGGCCTGGGGAATGGCGGCCGCCTCTGGACCCTTGAGCGTCGCGATCTGCAGCGTCCGGGTGATGGCAGAATCCATGGCGTAAATCTGGATGAGGCAATCGGCCAGCACGCCGAGCAGCTCTTGCTTGTCCGTTATGCCCTGCATGTACTTTTGTACGCCCAGGGAGGCGGCATAAGACACCGCGCGCTTCGCGAAGTCACACTTCCGGCGCTCCACACCAAGGGGGCCGTCTGGAACTCTCCGATCGATCTTGTTCGGGTCGGCCAGCTCCAGATGCACCTGGCTGACCAGCGCCATCAGAGCCAGCCGCCCCTGCATCGCCCGCTTCAACAAGGTCCCCGGCACCAGCAAGCGGTTGATCTCGTTCGTCCCCTCGAAGATGCGGTTGATGCGGGCGTCCCGACTGACCCTCTCGATGGGGTAGTCCTCGATATAGCCAGCTCCGCCAAATATCTGCAGGGTCTCGTCCGCGGTCGCGTGCAACATCTCCGAACCGAAGACCTTGATGATCGACGCTTCGATCGAATGCTCCTCGATGGCGTCGATCTCTTTTTTCTGTGCGTCGGCCGCTGTGGGGTCGATGCCGCGGCTGCGCGCGTCGAGCAGGCCCGCCGTGCGATAGGCCATGGACTCGGTGACGAAGATGTTGGTGGCGATGTCGCCCACCTTCTTGCGAATGAGATCGAATTCGGAGATCGATTTGCCGAACTGCTTGCGATCCCGGGCGTAGGCAACCCCCAGCTCCAGGCAATACTTCGCGCCGCCCACCGCCCCCACCCCCAGTTTCCACCGCCCGATGTTCAGGATGTTGAAGGCGATCTTATGACCCTGACCGATCTGACCGAGCACGCTGTCTGCCGGGATCTCGCAGTCTTCCAGGATCAGTGGGCAGGTGGAGCTCCCGCGGATGCCGAGTTTGTGCTCCTCTGGTCCGACGGCCAGGCCCTTGGCTTCTCGATCGATCAGGAACGCCGTGAACTTTTCACCATCAACTTTGGCGAACACAGTGAAGATGTCCGCGAAACCGGCGTTGGTGATGTACTGCTTGGTGCCATTCAGCTTCCAGGTCTTCCCGTCGGCCGACAGGACCGCCCGCGTCTTGGCGGCCAGGGCGTCGGAGCCCGAACCGGGCTCGGTCAAGGCATAGGCAGCAATCAGCTCGCCGGTCGCCAGCCTGGGCAAATACTTTTGGCGCTGGGCGGGCGTCCCAAATAGCACGATGGGCATGGTGCCGATTCCCACGTGGGCCCCGTAGCTGACCGCGAAGGAGCCGAGCCGGCTGACCGCCTCGGTGATCAGACTGGAGCTGGTCTTGTCGCCGCCCAGACCGCCGTAGATCTCCGGAATGTCGTGACCAAGCAACCCCACCTCGCCGGCCTTCTGCAAGATGGACCGCATCAACCCCGGCTTCTTCCCCTCGATCTCCACCACGCGCGATTCCACTTCGCGGGACATGAAGTCGAGCGCTGTCTGATGCATCATCCGCTGCTCATCGGTGAGCATTTCGGGGATGAGTACCGTGGCCGATCCCGTCGCCTCCAGCAGGAAGCCGCCTCCCTGCGACAGGGTGATCTCGATCTCCGAGCCTGCCCCCGTAGCCGCGGACGGTATCGTCATCCTGCCAGTTTAGTTTCAAACCGCCTCGTCGTCCAAAAGCGCTAAGACGGCCTCAAAACGGCCGAGGGATGATCGCCTGGTTTTCTCGACAGGCGGCCCGTGCATCGCATACGCTGGAAGGATGAGTCTCCGGGGTAATGGCCGGGCTTCCCACCGGACTTGCCGAAGCGTTTCCCCTCGCAACGCCCCCCGCCCCGGATACCCACGCGAGTGATTCTGTCGTGAGTGAACCTACCCGTCCTGTTCATCGCGGAGATCGTCCGCGCCTGGCGCTGGTGCTGTCCGGCGGCGGCGCCCGCGGCGCCTATGAGGCAGGGGTGGTCCGCTACATCCGCGAGGAGCTCGCGGGAGACCTGGGCGGTCAGGTGCGGTTCGACATCTACTGCGGAACCTCGGTGGGGGCCATCCATGCTTGTTTCCTGGCAGCCACCTGCGACATGGCTCCGGTGCAGGGGCGCATGCTGGTCGACCGGTGGGAGAGCTTCGTCCTCGAGGAGATGGTCGCTTTCGGCTTGCGCGAGTTCTTGCGCGCGCCCGCCACCCTGCTGGGCAGCGGTCATATCGAGGAGATCGAAGGGCAGCGCCGGCTCGGCGGCATCGTGGAGACGCGAAAGCTGGAGCGGGTGGTGCGTCGTCTGATTCCCTGGGGTCAGATCGCCGCAAACAGCAAGCGCGGGCTCTATGAAGCGCTGTCTGTCACTGCCACGGACATCGGCTCAGGCAAATCGGTGGTGTTCATTCAAAAGGGCCCCGACAACCCCTCGCACTGGAGCAAGGATCCCTTCGTCCGCGCGCAGCTCGTCGATATCGCCCCGGAGCACGCCATGGCATCCGCGGCGTTGCCGATCCTGTTCCCCGCGGTGGCGGTGGGCGATCGGTTCTTCTGCGACGGGGGCCTGCGACAAAACACCCCGCTGTCACCAGCCCTACGCCTGGGCGCTGACAAGGTGCTGGTGATCGGCCTTCGCCACAAGCCCCCGGTGCTTCCGCAAGGGGATGAGGAGTCCATGCCGTATCCGGGAGCCGCTTTCCTGGTGGGCAAGATCCTGAATGCATTCTTGCTGGATCACATCGACTACGATCTCGACCGTCTGCGGCGATTCAACGCGCTCATCAGGGCGGTGCGCGAGGCCGCCGGGCCTCAAGACGCGGCTCGCTTCGACGAGGTGGTCACCAAGATGCGCGGTGCTCCCTATCGGGTGGTCGACGAGCTCATGATCCGCCCGTCCATCGATCTCGGTACCCTGGCCGGCGAGATCGGGCGTTCGGGCCGTTTCAAGGGAACGGGGGGTGGGCCCGGCATCCAGATGCTGCGGCGGCTGGCCACCGCGCGCGGCGCGGACGAGGCCGATCTGCTCTCCTACATCCTGTTCGACGGTTTCTATGCCGCCGAGGTGGCACGCACCGGTTACGAGGATGCCCGGGCGCAGCACGAAGAGCTGGCGAAGTTCCTCGGTGACTGCGTGATCCGCGACTGATGCGGCTTCGCCGCTCGCGGGCGGGCTAGCCCTCCCGCGGGCCCACGCGGCTTCGCCGCTCGCGGGAGGGCTAGCCCTCCCGCGGGCCCACCCGCTTCCCGTCGAAGCCGGCGCGGCAAAGCCGCGCCTCCCGGTGCTTGGACCCGCAGTGCCGTCGCCTGAAAGCTTGACTCAGCCGGGGGCCCAATGCGACGGCCGAGGGCTACTTGACCAGACGGAGTTGCGGACGCTTGCGGCGGCGGGGCGGCATGGCCGGAGGCGCTGACGCCGAAGCGTCGGCGAGCATGTCCACCTGGGCAGATTCGTCAAAAGGGCCGACCAGCGGGACGGCACGCAGAGTACGAGGCCGGGAGGGGCGAACCGGAATGTTGAGCGGTGGGGCATCATCAGAAGAAAGGGAGTCCGAATCGCCATGGCCCTCTCCCATGGCGCCATTCTCCCCGTCGAAATCGCCGTGTCGGTGATCGTCGTGGCCACCCCCGGTCATGTCGGCATCGCTTTCCCCGCGGGCGATTACCGACACATCCGGCGGAACGTCCTCGTGATACAGCACCCCGCGACCGTCATCCGAAGCAACCACGTACACCGCGCTCCAGGGCACCACCGTTTGGTGCGGAGACCGGGCGAATGACAAGGTGGCCGTCACCCCGAAGTCATCCACTTGGAGGTCCGGGATGGGAATCGGCAAGTCGTTGCCATATTGCAGGACCAGGTGACCCTCACCCTTGAGATGAATGGGCACCGTCACCCCCGCTCGACGAGCGTCGAGATGAAGTGAGGTCCATCCTTCTCGCAGCAATGCGAGAAAGGCGTCATGTTTCGATGGCCGGTCAGGTAGACCCATGCGTCCTGCCGAACGAAGGTGGATAGTTGTACTCGATTCACGTCGCATCGACAAAGACAAATTCCTCAAATTCCCCAAGGGATCGGGCAACCCCGCAAAAAGTCTCGCGGGTTTGGGCCAGTTGACGGAAAATGCGATACCCTTCCGGCGACATGAACCGTTCGCCCTTCGCGCCGCCCGCCGCGGTCACCCCGCGTTTCCCTTCTGGGTGGCGGGCCCGCCTGGCGCGCGACCCCATCCCGACGCTTTTGCGCGAAGGTCCGGCGTCGCTGACGGCACGTGTCCGGCGGGATCTGATCGATGACGACGAGGCTCCGCGCGGGGACGAGCTGCTGGCCTATCCCGATGTCAAGGCCATCCTGAAAAAGCAGGGTCGCAAGGGAGAATTTCCCGCGAAGCCGGCCGAAAAGGCGCTGGGACCGGAAAAATTTGCGACGGTGCTGGCCACGCTTCGAGCTCTGGAGCGGCTGGCCGAACTGGGCCTGGACGCCAGCTTGCCAGCCGTTGCTTCGGCGGCGGAGGTGGTTTTGGCCACCCAGGGCAAGGACGGCGGCATCGCCGCGCTCATGATCGGCGAGAAAAAGGAAGACAAGGGCAAGGTGGTCGCCTTGCACTTCCAGGGGTGGGCGCTGGCAGCGCTGTGCCGTGTGGGCCTCGACGGTGACGAACGGGTCGCCGCCGGGTTCAAGTTCTTGTTGCAATGCCGCCAGGCCGATGGCGGTTGGGCCTGGCGGGGAGTGCGCTGCGAATCGTCGGCGCGTCCATCCAGCCACCTGATCACGGGGATGGCGTTGCGCGCCTTCGCGGCGTCACCGTCGTATCGCACCTCGCGCGAAGCACGGCGCGCGGCCGAGTTGCTGGCCACCAGGTTCTTGCAACCGGATCGTTATCCCGATCGGAAGGCCCCCCTTTTCTGGGAACAGATCTCCGAGCCCCGGTTCTACGTGGACATGCTGGACGCCCTGGACACCGTCACGGCCGTGGGCCTGGGCAAGGAAAATTCCGGGGTGCGCACCGCCGAGGCCTACGTGCGCGGGCGACAATCGCAAGACGGTCTGTGGTATCCGGGCGGACCGCCTGCGGCGCAAACGATGGATGGCGCCCGCAGCCCTGCCGCGCCGTCAGGTGGTGCTACAGAGGGCAAAGAGCGCGAAGCCGCTCGCTGGCTGACCGTGCGTGCGCTCTCGGTACTCCGCCGGGTGAACTAAGAACGGCTTCGCCTCCCCAAGGGGCCTGGGAAGGCCGAGAATACGTAAACTTGCTTCCTTCGGTCAGCGGCGCAGGCGTTCGAAAAAGGTTCGCAGAAGCGTGGCCGCTTCGGTGCCCAGCACGTCGGGCACCACGTCGACGCGGTGGTTGAGCCGGCGATCGTCAAGGAGCTGATAGAGCGATCGAACGGCGCCCGCTTTGGGATCGTGGCAGCCGTAGTACAGCCGCCTGACCCGAGCGTTGACGATGGCGCCGGCGCACATGGGACAGGGCTCCATCGTCACGTAGAGCTCCGCGTCGGTGAGGCGCCAGCTCCCCAGCGCCGCGGCAGCACGACGCAGGGCCACCACCTCGGCGTGCGCGGTGGGATCGTTGGCGGTCTCGCGCTCGTTGTGGGCAACCGCGATGACCTGGCCACGGACCACCAACACGGCTCCGACCGGCACCTCCCCGCGGCCGGCGGCGGCCTGGGCCGCGGCCAACGCCTGGCGCATGAACGCCAGCTCGGAATCGCCCACCGGGCTGGCCGGCTCCGGGTCGCGACCACCGGGCACGACATCCGTTATGGCGATGGAGAGAGGGACAGCGGTGCTCATGAACGGGGCTATTCTGGACCGAGCCGGGCAGGGATGTCGATCTAACCCAAACAGCGCAACCACCGCAAACAGCGCAAACAGCCCAAACTTTGGGGCGCAGGGCGGAAGACGGGGTTAACCTTCCACCACTCCGTGTCCACCGATTCGTCCAACGATTCGTCCAGGCTCCCCCCCACCTCGGCGACCGCCGCCCCGGGGAGCCCGCCCGGGCCCTCCCCGACCCCTTCGGCCAAGATCAACCTGTCTTTTTCCGAGTACGTCGCCGCGCGCAAGGGCCTGTCGGCGGCGCGATCGCGCGAAGGCGCGGCGTATGCCTACGCGGGAGATTTGAAGGTGCGCCAGGCGCTGGGGAGGATTCGACCGGTGACGTTGGCGGCGGAAGCGGCGGTCCGTTTCTGGCAGACCGTGGAGAAGAGCCGGATGCTGGGCACCGCGGTGAAGGTGACCGACAAGCAGTTTCCCAACCTGAACAAGCTGGCGGCACGCTGTGCGGAGACCCTGCAAATCGCGGCCCCTACGTTGTACGTGTCGCCCAACATCGGTTCCCTCAACGCCCATACCTTCGGGACCACCGACGACGCGTACATCGTATTGAACGCGGCCTTGATCGATCATCTCAGCGAGCCCGAACTGCTGGACGTGATCGGACACGAGTGCGGACACATCCAGAACGATCACGCCGTTTATCTCACGACCCTTTATTTTCTGTCGCACGCCGGGGGGACCCTGTTGCGCTGGGGGGCCAAGCCGGCAACCCTGGCGCTGAAGGCCTGGGCGCGGCGTGCGGAGATCACCTGTGATCGGACCGGGCTGCTGTGCACCCGCGACCTGGACGTGTCCATCGGCTGTCTGGTGAAGCTGGCCCTGGGGTCGCAGAAGCTCTATTCGGCCATCAACCTGGACGAATATCTGCGGCAACTCGACGAGGCGCGTGGACCGGGGCGCTTCGACGAACTTTCGCGCACTCATCCTTATCTGCCCAAGCGCGTGGCGGCGTTGCGGCTTTTCGCTCAGACCACGTACTTCAAGAGCCTGGTGAAGGGGAACACCGACGCCGATCCGGTGGGTGGGATCTCCAAGGAAGAGTGCGACGCGCAGGTTTCCGAGCTCCTCACGGTGCTGCGTTGACCGATTCCAAGCCGCCCGACACGTTGCCCGCCGCGTCCTCGTCCGCCGCCGACATCGCCCTGCCCGCCAAGCCACCGGTCACCGCGCGCAGCCTCGACGAACGCAAGACCTCCATTCGCGCAACCCTGGAAACGCTGGCGGGCGCGGCCGAGGCGGCAGGCCTGGACTCGGTGGCGCGGGACATTCGGACCGTGCGGATTCCCAAGCTCGATGAGGAACGTTTCTCGTTGGTGGTGCTGGGCGAGTTCAACCACGGCAAGTCCACCTTCGTGAACGCGTTGCTGGGAACGCCGCTGTTGCCCACAGGGATCACGCCGACCACGGCGGTACTCACGCACATCAGTCATGGAACCAAGCCTCAGGCAGAGCTGGTTTTGAACTCGGGCGAACGGCGGCCGCTGGATCCCGCCCGCCTGGCCGATTGGGCCACCGTGGATGGTCTGGCGGCCAAGGGTCAGGCACCCGGTGCCAGGGAAGCCGCGCCGGAGTCCGTGCATTACATCGATCTTCGCGTGCCGGCGCCCGTGCTGGCCGATCACCTGACGGTGGTGGACACGCCTGGCGTAAACGACATCAACGAACAGCGGGCCGAGATCACCTACGGTTACGTGCCCCGCGCGGATGCGGCGATTTTTCTGCTGGACGCCACCCAGATCCTGACCGCCTCGGAACGCCAGTTCCTGGAGGAGCGCATCCTCCGTTCGTCGCGTGAGCGGCTGATCTTCGTCATCGCCAAGATCGATCTGCTGGACGAGGCTGAGCAGGCCGAGACCGTCGCCTTCGCGCGCACCCATCTGGCGCGCATCGTTCCGGACCCCGCCATCTTTGCCATCTCGGCACGGCGCGAACTGGCGGGCAAGCGCGAAGCCTCGGGGTTCGACCCCTTGCTGGCACACCTGGGGGCAACCGTGGGGACGGATCGGCGCCGCCTGTTGCTGGATCATGCGCTGGCGGACGCCGCCAGGCTGTCCACCTTCGTGCGGCAGAGTCTGGCCATGCGCCGGCGGTCCCTGGAGCTACCCTTGCCGGAACTCGAGGAGCGCATCGCCCGGGCGAAGGTGCGCCTGGCGGCCGGCCAGAAGGGGCTGGATGCGGCCGCCGGCATCATCGAGGCGGAGACCGCCGCTCTGAAGGCCCGGGTACGCCAGGACCTGGCGGATTTCACCTCTGATTTTCGCGGCGCCCTGGTCCCTGAAATCGACAAGGTGGACGGGCATGACGTCAGGCGCTACCTGTCGTTCTTCGTCCAGGACACCTGGAAGCTCTGGCTGGAGAACGAAGGGGAACGGATCGCCGCGGAGCTGGAGCGGCTGGCGGAGCGAACGATCGAGGTGGCCAGCGAGAATGTCCGCGAGGTCACTGAATCGGTCACCGCCGAGCTTGGTCCCAGCCAAACCAAGGTCGATCTGGCCATCGACACCTTTCGCTACGATGCCTCGGTGTTTGCGCTGGGCGCCCTTGGCACCACCATCTTTCTGTTCGTGAACAGCCTGGTGGGAGGAGTGGTGGCGCTGGCGACGCCCTTGCTGGCGATGGTGTTCCGGGGACGGGTGGCGCGCGAGATCAAGGAAGAAGCGCGCGAACGGGCCCCCGGCGCCGTCGATCGCGTGGCGGCAATGCTGGCACCCAAGCTGGAGGGAGCCATCGATGATTTCGCGGCGCGGCTGCGAGAGTTCGTGGCGCAGGCGGGTGACGCGCTGGCGCGGGGAATCGCCGAGGTCCTGGATCGGGCCCTCGCCGAAAAGCGCGCGCACAGCGGTGCCACCTCGGCGTCGCCGGAGGCGGCCGCGATCGACGCCTCGTTCAGCGACATGAAGGCTGTCGACGAGCAGATCGCCGATATCAGGCAGACCATCTGGGAGACTTGAGCGGCGCCCGCGCATGGGATTTCTGGACCGCATCGCGGGCAGGTTCGATGACCTGGTGGCGGGGGACGGAGACTCCCAGTCACGGTCACCGTCACGGGAACATGTGGAGCTCGGGCGTGCCCGGGCGGCCGACGGCGAGCTGGAGAATGCGGTCGCGGCGTTCGGACGCGCCGTGGACGCGGATACCACCAACGTCGACGCGTGGCTGGGGCTGGCCGAGGCGCTGGCCTTGCTACAGCGTTTCGAGCCCGCACGCGATGCGTTCCGCCGCGCGCTGACCCTGCCGGTCCCTTCAGAGCGGCGCACCGCCGCGCAGGCGGCGCTGGGGCGGCTCTATGCCCGTGCCGGGCAGACGGGCAAGGCAATCCGCGAGCTGCGCAAGGCCGTCGTGGGGTTGCCAGACGACGTCGACACCGTGACCGCCCTTGGTCGCGTCCTGATCGGGGATGGCATATCGGCGGCTGCCGCAGACAGGTTGGAGGGATCAGAGTGGCTGGCGCGCGCCGCGCGGCTTCCGGGTGGCGAACCACGGCTGTTGCTGGAAGCAGCCGCTGCCAGGGGCACCGTTCCGCACACGACACCCGGCGGCGCGGCGGGGCCCGACGCTGAAGCGGCAGAACGGCTGTTGCGTGAAGCAGCCAGCCGCGCCCCCGAGGACGCCGTGATTCGCGCGGCGCTGGCCCGTCACCTCGCCGCGACCAATCAACTCGCTGCCGCCCGTCGCGAGGCGAACGCCGCCACGACGGCCGCGCCGGGGGAGCCCGCCGCCTGGGCGGCGCTGCGGGAGGTGCACGCTGCCGCCGGGGATTACGCCGGCGCGTTGGAGGCCGCGCGCCAGGAAGCCGCCCGCGGGAATTCCCCCCCGTTCGCGGTCTGGTTGTCTGTGGCGCTGGGAGCCGAGGATCGGGCCGCGCTGGAAGAGGCTCTCGGTCACGGGCAACCGCACGACCCGGGTCTCGATGAGACCCAGCGGTTGCTGGACGGATCCCTGAATGACAGCGGCGTGATGAGGCTAGCCAGCCTGGCCCCCACCCCCGCGGCCCGACGTTTCGTCGTCGCCGCTGTGGCGCCGCCGCCAGCACCGGCGGACAACCTGTACGCGCTGCTGGGCTGGGCGCAACAGGTGGCGGCGCGGCACGCGGCGTTGCTGCCCCAGGCGGTGTTCATGGCGCGCGCGCAGGAGGCGTTCGACCGCCCCTTGCTGGTAGCGGTGATGGGTGAGTTCAACGCCGGCAAATCTTCATTTGTGAATGCGCTGGCGGGTGCTCCCGTCGCCCCGGTGGGGGTGACGCCGACCACCGCGACCATCAACATCTTGCGATATGGCGCGGGCGGCGGCCGCGTCGTCTATCACGATGGCCATGCGCGCGAGCTGGACGGCCCAGCCGTGCGAAGATTTCTGGAGGCGCTGCACGAAGAGGATGCGGGAGCCATCCGGCAGGTGGAGATCTTCGCGCCCGTAGAAGCCTTGCGGCGCGTGGAAATCGTGGACACGCCTGGCTTGAATTCGTTGCGTGCGGCCCACGAGAAGGTGGCCCGCGACTTTTTGCTGGAAGCCGACGCAATCGTATGGGTCTTTTCAGTCGGGCAGGCGGCAAAGGCGACGGAACGGGAAGCGCTGACTCTGGCGCACACCGCTGGCAAGCGCGTCCTGGGGGTGCTGAACAAGGTGGACCGCGCCACGTCTGACGAGGTGACGGAGGTGGTGCGCCACGTGGAGAACGAACTGGGGCCACTGGTGGAACGGGTGGTTCCCCTCGCGGCGCGGGCTGCCCTGGCTGGCAGGTTGGGCCAGGACGACGACGCTGTCGCGGCGTCCGGAATGCCAATGGTCGAGGCGGCGCTGGAATCGCATTTCTTCGCCCGAGCGAGGGAGCTGAAACGCAGCACCGCCCTGCTCACCCTGCGCCGCTTCCTGACCGATGCCCGCGTCGCGATCGACGCGGCGGGCGGCGTCCCCCAGGGCATTCCTGACGCTGAGGGTGCCGCGACGGATCCATCCTCCGCCAGAGCAACGTTGTTCCGGGTGGAACAGGATCTACGTTCGGTACTGGCCGGCGAACGCGTGGCATTGCGCGCCCGTCTGGACGCTGCCTTTCGTTCCGCCGCGGTTGAAGTCCTCGAGTTCGTGCAGCCGCGCGGCTGGTTGTTCGGTGAACACCGCGCCGAGCCCGAGGACGAAAGCTTCCTACGCGACCTGCTCGACGACGGTACTGTGGAGGCCACCGCCAAGACGCGGGTCGCGCTGGTGGCAGCGGCAACCGCTGCGGACACTCTGCCCGACGGGGGAGGTTCCGAGCTTGTGGCCTGCATCGACGACGCCATAGAGCGGTTCCGCGCCTACGCCCGCGGCATCATCGAAGGCGCGGCCGCGGTCTTCTTCCGCGTCGATTTGCCGCATATCCGCCTTGATTCAAGCGCCATCCACCACGCTCTCGGCCGCTGGTCCCCCGACCCTGAGGAGGCCCTGTTCCGCCCGATCGAGCGTGCCATTGCCGGGTTCGTGGCGCGCGCGGCCGCGGACCTGAACGCGCGTGAACTGACCCGCGAGATTGCGTCGCTGATGGCCCACGAACATGTATTTGGCCCCCTGGCGGCCCTCGAGACCGCCCTGGCATCGCTGGCAGACTGCTGAGGAATCCCAGGCATCTTACGGGGGCATGGTTCGCTGCCGCTCACATGCCCCCGGTCCCCCCTCGCTTCACCCGGCAAAGCCGGGTTACGCTCGCCCGCGAAACGGGAGCTACTCCCGCGAGCGGCGAAGCCGCTCAGCGACGCTGGCAGACAGCGCAGAAGAACGTCGATCGGCCCGCATCCACGCGTCTCGCGACCGGCCGCCCGCAGGTGAGACAGGGCTGCCCCTCGCGTCCGTACACCCGCAGGGATTGCGCATTGTTGCCACCCACTCCCGACGAGTCGACGTAGTCGCGCAAGGTGGTACCGCGATTCTTGATCCCCAGCTCCAGCGAGGTCCGGATACTGTGAAGCAGGACCGCGGCGCGGCTCCGCGTGCGCGCGGCCGGCGTGGAAGGATGTATGCCCGCGGCGTGCAACGCCTCACAAACGTAGATGTTGCCCAGGCCAGCCACCCGCTTCTGATCCAGCAAGAACGACTTTATCGAAGCGCGCACGCCGGTCAGCCGCGCCACCAGATCTGACAGGTCCAATTCCGTCAGCGGATCCGGCCCCAGGGTGGACAGCTCCGGACGGTCATCCACGGGAGCGCCGGCGGCCACGAAGCCGAACCGCCGTGGATCGCGAAACCGCAGCTCGCGCCCGTCGGTCAGCTGGAATGCCAGGTGGGTGTGCACCGGGCGAGCCTGGCCAGCCGGTTCGACCAGCAGCCGCCCCGACATGCCCAGGTGGATCACCAAGCCCGGCCGCAGCGCCCGCGCGCGGCCCGGGCCGGGTTCGAATTCGATCAGCAGATACTTGGCCTTCCGCCGCACATCGACGATGCGGCGACCGCGCGCCACCGCGCGAATGGCGGGCAGGTCCACCGGGCGCGCCAACCGCAGCGGCAGGCCGCTGCCCCAGACCTCGCGCACCTGAGCGCCTACCACCGACGCCACCAGGTCCCGGGCGATGGTCTCAACCTCGGGCAATTCGGGCATGACGTCGCTAACGCGCCTTCGGCGCTCGCGGGAGGGCGCGCCCTCCCGCGGACCCACCCCGTCGACGGCGATGCCGGCGCGGCAAAGCCGCGCCTCCCGGTGCTTGGATTGGCGCTGCCGTCGTCTGAAAACTTATTTCATTCGTCAACATTTTGATCGGGTGAGACATCTAGTCTAGCGCCCCCCCCGCCCTGACGTTGTCTGCGGTGTTGGCGCGCCCGGCGTCGCGCCCAACGCATCAGTCAGCCGCGCGAATTCGGCGATGCTGAGCTCCTCGGGCCGGCGCGTGCCGGCGATCCCCGCCTGTTGAAACGCCGCCATGACCCGCTCCTCGCCGAAGGCGTCGGCGAGCGAGCGGCGCAACATCTTGCGACGGGTGGAGAATGCCTCCCTGACCACCCGTGCGAACAGCGCCTCGTCGCGAACGACGGACAGCGCCTCGGGACGACGCACGATCGACATCACGGCGGAGGTGACCCGCGGCCGCGGAAAGAACGCCCCCGCATGAACGTTGAAAAGCAGACGAGCCTCGGCGCGCTGCTGAACCATGACCGACAGCCGCCCGTAGATCTTGTTGCCCGGGACGGCCACCACACGCTCAGCGAACTCCCGCTGCACCATGACGATCGCCCGGGAGACTGCGTTCCCCGCTTCCACGATTGCGAACAGCAAGGCCGTGGTGATCTGGTACGGAAGATTTCCCACCACGATCACAGGACGACCCGCCTCCCGCGCGGCGCCCGTGAAATCAAAATGGACGGCGTCCGCGGCGTGGATCTCGATGCGGGTCTCGCCGGCCAGCTCCGCCCGCAAGACCGCCAGCATGTCGGGATCGCGTTCCACGGCGACTATGCGACGTGGTGGCACCGGCGCACCCAGGAGGGCAATGGTCAGGGTACCGAGCCCGGCGCCAATCTCCACGATCACGTCGTCGCCCCCCGGGGCGGCGGCGCGCGCGATCCGCTCGTGCACGGTCCTGTCGATCAAGAAGTTCTGTCCCCAGGACTTCTTTGCGTCCAGGCCATGGCGGGCCAACACGGCGCGCGGGTTCTCCGGCTTGGGCGGCGGTGGGGACGACGCTGACGACATGGCGGCCGGCGAGGTGTTACAGCGGCAGGCCGGGATCGACCGCGAGATCCACCGGCGAGCGTTCGCCACGAACCAGGAGCTGCGTTCCGGCGGCAGCGATCATGGATGCGTTGTCGGTGCAACGCTTGGCAGGCGGGATGTACAACGTAAAATGATCCTCTGCCGCTGCGGCAGCCATCCCCTGGCGCAGGCCGCGGTTGGCCGCCACCCCACCACACACCACCAGATGGCGCAGCCCCTCACGCGCCAGGGCGCGGCGCGATTTTCGCACCAGCACGTCGACGATAGCGGCCTGAACGCTGGCTGCCATGTCCGCCAGGTCCTTCCCGACCAACGGCGACCCGCGGCGCGCGAGCAAGGTCGCCGCTGCTGTCTTCAGGCCAGAGAAACTGAAATCGATGTCGTCGCGCCCCGGCAGGGCCCGGGGCAGGGGAAATGCGTCGCGATTTCCGGTGGTGGACAAACGATCGATCTGCACCCCGCCCGGGTAGCCCAGGCCCAGCATCTTTCCGACCTTGTCGAACGCCTCACCCGCGGCGTCGTCGCGGGTCGAGCCGAGCAGGCGGTTACTACCGGAGCCCTCGACGCGAATCAGCGCGGTGTGACCTCCCGATACCAGCAACGCAAGATGGGGATAAGGGGGCGGCGCCGGGACGGCGGGATCCTCGAGGAAGACCGCCGCCAGGTGTCCGGCCAGGTGGTTGACTCCGATGACGGGGCGATTCAGCGCGTAGCCCAATGCCTTGGCGGTCTCCACACCGACCAGCAACGCGCCCACCAGCCCGGGACCGCAGGTCACCGCCACACCGTCCAGGTCGCCCCACGACGCCTTCGCCTCCTGCAACGCGCGGCGAATTACCGGAACGATGGTGGCCACGTGCTGCCGGGAGGCCACCTCCGGAACGACGCCGCCGAACTCGGCGTGAACCAGGATCTGCGATGCCACCACGTCCGAACGGACCATCCGGCCGTCTTCCACGATGGCCGCCGCCGTCTCGTCACAGGACGTTTCGATTCCAAGAACCAGCACGGGCCAGACTATAAACTATTGACGATCGAGCGCAGCTCATCCGCGTACCGTCCACGCGGCGCGAGCTCCAGGTATTTTCGGTAGGCGGCCTTGGCCTCTCTGTTCCGCCCACTGTCCTGATGAACCCCGCCGGCGATCACATAGGCGTCCGCGCTGCCAGGATCGAGCGCGAGCGCCTTGTCGGCCAGGTCACCGGCACGGCTGAGGCGTCCCCGGTTGAGTTCCGCGTGGGCCAGCATGGTCAGCGCCTCGGCCGATCGAGGGTTCGCCGCCACCGCCGCCGCGCAGGCCGACAGGGCCTCCTGCTGACGGTTTCGGGCGAAAGCGGTGCGGCAGGTGGCCAGGAACTGTGCCGGTTCGGGCCGCTGGCGCTCCATGGACGGCATGGCCGTGACTGGAACAACCACTGGCGCACCACGCGGCGCCGCCGATGACCCCGCCGGCGGACCCGGGGCAGCCGACCCCTGTTCGGGGGGAGTCGGGTTATCCGCCGGATCAATTGCGGTGGCGGGACCGGCGGACTCTCCCCCCGCCGCGGGCGTGGCGGGGCCGGGAACGGGGGCCGGCAAGTCGACGGGCGGCGTCGGCGTCGGCGTCGGCATCGGCGTCGGCGTCGGCATCGGACTGACGGCGGCCGCGGGCGCAACCGGCGTCGCCGGTGAGCCCGAGGTGCTGGGCGAATGCGCGGCGTTGGTGTCCGCCTGAGCCGAGCCGTTGGCTACCCCGACCTGGTGGGGAGCGCCGCCCGGCTTATCGGCCTCGGACACCGACCGCAGGCGGTGGGTGACCACCGCCGCCAGTCCGCCCACCGCCAGGGCCACCGCGAGAAAGCGGGCGCCCCTCCAGCGAGAGGGCAAACCCAG
>JBDSME010000135.1:0-4352 GCA_039916065.1 Polyangia bacterium | reverse complement strand
CCAGGCTGGGCCAGCTCGCCAGAAACGCCACGGTGAAGAACCAGGGGTGCCCCAGACGTTCATTGAGTGGTCCCGAGATGGCCCCGGAGAAGGTGCTGGCCAGCGACACCACAGCCGTCGCCAGGGCGTAATGCGACGCGGAGAAAGCGGCGCGGCAGCGTTGCATCAGGAACACCACATGCGCGGCGGCGCCGATGCCCGCGGCGAACTGCTCGGCCATGACGATGGGGATCACGCCCACGAAGGTGGGCCTCAACAGTGCCAGGGCGATGTAAAGTGGGATGGCCAGGTTTTGCAGGAAGGTCATGGGGATAAGGCATCGCGCCAGCCCCCGGCGGGCGATCACCGCCCCTCCCAGGAGCGAGCCCACGATGAAGGCCACCGTGCTGATCCCGTTCAGAATCCCCCGGTGGCTGGTATCGATGCCGATGTCGCGCAGCAGCGGCTTGGACATGGCGAACATCATGATGTCGCCCAGCTTGTAAAAGAGCATGAACGACAGCACCAGCCCGGCCTGTGGTTGGGCAAAGAACGAGCGGTAGGCGGCCCAGAACGCCGCCGGGCGATGACCATCCACGTCGCCACCGGCGACCTCGGCGGGAGCCGGCGGCCGCTCAGGTGGATGTGGCAGAACAGCTGCGTTCAGCGCCGCCACCAGGACCATCAGCAATCCGGCGGCCGCGAAGCCCCAGAACCAGTTGGTCTGCCCGGCCAGCACCACCAGCCCGGACGATCCCGCGATCATGGCGACCCGAAAGGCCGCCGTCCGCACCCCCGAAAATAACGCCTGCCGCTGCTTGTCCAGCGCCTGCAGATAGAAGCCGTCGCAGGCGATGTCGTGGGTGGCGTGCAGGATGGCCAGCGCGCCCACCATGATCCAGAACACCATCAGGTTTCGGCTGGGGGCAACGGTGGCGATGGCGAACATCCCCAGCCCCAGCAGAAACTGCGTCAGCAGCAGCCAGGTCCGCTTGCGGCCGAACAGATCGACGACCGGGCTCCAGATGAACTTGAACGTCACCGCCAGGTGCAACCAGGAGGTGGCGGAGATCTGCGTCTTGGACGCCCCGATCGCGGTCAGGTACTCCGTTCCCATCTGATGCAGGAAGCTCCAGGGGAGCCCCTCGCCGAAATAGGCCGACGAGATCCAGAGCAAGGTTCGTTTCGACCGTCGCGGCACCGCGTCCGCATTGGCGGCCCGCGCTGTCGCCGGCGAGCCATCCGGTGGCGTTGTCGGTGGCGTTGCCGGCGGCGTTGCCGGTTGCTTTGCCGGCGGCTTTGCCGCCTTCACTGCGGCGTGCCGCCCGCCTGCCGGAGCTCCTGGCACGCCTGGCAGGGACAGTTCCGGCGAAGATCTCGAAAATTGTAGATGCCGGTGTCGTGATTGTCGGTCCAGGAGATCTGGATGGCGTATTGCCCCATCAAATCGATGCCCTTGGCGCGCACGGTCGCGGGGACGGTGCTGGGCTCCAGCAGCGGCGCGCCGGACATCTCCTCGATGCAGGCGGCACAGCGACAGGCGAGGCGGAGGGAACGGGCCGGGTAGACGCTCTCGTGACCATCGGCCCACTTGAAGGTGATGTTGGACCGCAACAGACCAACGATTTCATCGGGCATGGACATGGTGGGATCAGCGGGTGCGGGCCTGGCGGCGCATCAGATAGCGCAACAGGGGGGCGATATGCAGCGCCTGGATGAATCCGCCCTTCTCGATCAGTGCTTCCAGCTCCCTCACCGGAATCAGGTGAACGCGCAAGTCCTCGCTGCTCTCGGGACGGGGGCGGTTGAGCACCGTCACGCCCTCCGCCAGAAAGGTGTGGGTAAGGTTGTTTTGCAGGGCGGGGTTGGCCGACAGGGTGAACAGCGGCGACCAGACCCCGCCCCCATAGCCCGTTTCCTCCCCCAGCTCGCGCCGCGCCGCCGCCTCCAGATCGTGCTCCCCCGCGTCGGTGGTGCCTGCTGGGATCTCGAAGTGAACAGCGCCCAGGCCATGTCGGTACTGGCGGATCAGCACCACCTCATCGGCGCTGGTCACCGCCACCACGTTGACCCAGGGGCGATATTCACTGACCCAGTACTCCGGGATCTCCGCGCCGTTCGGCAGCCGCACGTGCTCGAGCCGCACCGTGAACCAATCCTTGCGGGCGAGGTACGTGCTCGACACCACCTCCCAGTTATGCGGATCATCCGGGAATGCCGGCGCTGTCGCGGCCGTGGCCGAGTCGCGCAGGTCCCCCCCGGGCGGCTTCTTGTCGTTGGCTTTGTCGCTCATATCTTTGCTTATATTCTGGCACTCACCCGTTCAGTGCGGGCGCAACGATTTGACGATCAATCCCAGCCCGGCCGCCATCATCACCAGCATGATCAGCGTGGTCATCAGACTGGTGGGTTGGAAGTAGATGTCCATGTTGGCGATCACCCCCACCACGATGGCGCCGAACCCGGCGATGGTCAGGACCCACCCCAGCACCGACTTGCCGCTGAAGAAGAGCAGCGCCACCCCGATCAGCAGCGGAATCAACGTGACGCCGAACGCGCTGCCACCTCCGGCCAGGTGCCAGAACGACGTGTGCACGACCACCCGCCCGAGTAACAGGTACGCGCCAATTCCGACCAGCGCCAGCCCCACCACGAATTCACCGACGCCCCCCGCGGTGCCGCCAGCGCCGCGTCGGACCCGACCTCCAAAGCTCGCTCCCGAGTCGGTCGTCACGGACCGCCCCGCTCCATGGGGTAGCCAGCCTCTCGCCACGCACGCATGCCGCCATCCATGGACATCATGTTGCGATAGCCCATCTTGGCCAGGCTCTCCGCCGCCAGCACCGAACGGAACCCGCCGCCGCAGTATAGAACCAGCTCCGCATCGTGGTCGGGGATCTCGGCCTCGATGTCGCGTTCGATAACGCCTCGTCCCAGGTGGCGCGCCCCGGCTGCCCGATCCACGCTGAACTCGAAATCCTCGCGGACGTCGATGAACGTGAACCGATCGCCGCGGTCCAGGCGGGCCTTCGCCTCGGCCACCGTGCAGGTGCGAACCGTCTTCTTGGCGGCCTCCACCAGCGCCAGAAAACCGTGACCATGCTTCATGTTGCGTACACTACCAGATGCAGGGTGGGGCCTGACGGCCCCATGGCATTGACAGGGCGCCGCCTGCTCCATACGGTGAGGCACCACCGTGTCAGACAAGCGCGACTACTACGAGGTTTTGGGTGTTGCCCGCGACTGTGACGCTGCCGAATTGAAGGCGGCTTACCGGCGCCTGGCCATGCAATTTCATCCCGACCGCAACCCCGACGATCGGGAGGCCGAGGGCCGTTTCAAGGAGGCGTCGGAGGCTTACCAGGTGCTGTCGAACGCTGAGAACCGTGCCCGTTACGATCGCTTCGGTCACGCGGGACCGCAGGGAGGCGGGTTCGGCGACATGGGGGACGTGTTCAGCGCCTTCTCCGATATTTTCGGCGACATGTTTGGCGGGGCCAGGGGGGGAGGCCGCGCTCAGACGCGCGGCGCCGACATCGAGACCCACCTCTCCATCACCCTGCTGGAATCCGCCGCCGGAGTCACCAAGGAGGTGAAGGTCCGGCGCCGCCAGCCCTGCGAGACCTGTGGTGGCAGCGGAGCCGCCCCCGGCACCTCGCCCGAGACCTGCCGCCACTGCAGTGGGCGTGGCCAGGTCATGCACGCTCAAGGCTTCCTCAGGATCGCCACCACTTGTCCCATCTGTCGAGGCGAGGGAAAGGTCATCCGCAAGCGTTGCCCCACCTGCGATGGCAGCGGCGTGGGATACACCGAGGAGAAGCTGCAGGTCGGCATCCCGGCGGGGGTGGAGGACGGCGCCACCTTGCGGCTGGTGGGCCGTGGCGAGGCCCCCGCCGGCGCCCGTCCCGGAAACCTGTATGTGGCCCTGCACGTGGAAGAGGATCCTCGCTTCGAGCGGGACGGCGCCGACCTGCATACGCAGGTGACGGTGAGCTTTCCCCAGGCGGCGCTGGGGGATCGGGTGAAGGTGCCGGTGCTGACCGCGGATCCGGCCGACGAGGTGGAGGTGCCGGAGGACAGCGAGAAGGCGGCCGAGGCGGCGGCAGGTGGTCCCGAGGCGGAGATCGAGATCCCGCCGGGCACTCAGCCCGGTGATTTGATTGTCATGAAGGGGCGGGGTCTCCCCCGGGTGGACGGGCGTGGTACGGGGAACCTGGTGGTACACGTCAAGCTGATGGTGCCGACAGCGTTGACGCCCGAGGAAGAGGACCACCTGCGCGCCTACGCCACGGCGGCAGGCCAGCGCGTGAACCCGGAGCGCGGCGGCTTCTTCAAGCGCAAGAAAAAGAAGTAACCGATTGCGGCCCGCCGCG
>JBDSME010000134.1:0-4443 GCA_039916065.1 Polyangia bacterium | reverse complement strand
CGGAGCTCATAGTAGGCCTCGTCGTGGGGCCCCAGGAGCATCTTGTCCATCCATTGGATCAGCGACTGCTTGAGCCGATCGATCTGCGTGGTGCCCCCGGTGATCGCGCGGCGCGCTCCCGGGTGTGATTCAATGGCCGCGTAAAAATCGTCGACGATTGGCGCGAAGAACGGTTCGGCGACCGGATGCAGCTCCCGCAGGGCGGTCGACGACGCGTCGTCGAAACCAACGTAGAGCTTGATGTTCTCGAAAAATGTCAGCGTAGGCGTCATCGCCATACTGGGAACGGGGAATGGCCCGGCCCGGTGCGGGAAACTGTGCCACGGGTGCGGGCAAGCGCAAAGCAGTTCTGGCGCCAGGACCTGGCGTTGGTCCCGTAGATCCTGGCCCCCTTGGCGGCCGCCGGGGGCCCCCGTCTTGCGAGGTCACGTCGCTAGTGCACCGCCGTCGAAATAGCATCAATGCTGCGCGCCCGATCCAGCGGCCCCGCTGCGTTGCTTCCATGAGGAGGCCGCCCCCCGCTGTCAAGTTTATTGTTCGAAGGTCGTGTCCACACTCGCAGCCTCGAACGCGAATCATTGACGTTATTTCGACGGCGGTGCACTAGGAGCAGGTGCCTTCGGCGAGGCCCACCAGTTCGCGCGCGTCGCTGCAATCGAGATCGAGCTCCTGATACAGGATGCGGGCGGCCGACTCGAGGTGAGCCTGCCTTTGCTCCGCCGGCAGAGCATGGGCCGTGCGCAACGCGCTCCGGGCGCTGGCAGGGACCTGGTCACTGTGAAGGAGAAGAGGAGCGAGCGAGAAAGCCATGGAAAGATCCTTTGCTTGAAGAGAGCGTCCGTCACCTCGCTGGGCCTCCTGTCCGGGGACGGATGAAGGGGCAGGACGAGGCGGGCGGGTCGGTAGAGACGTCGGCTGCCAGGACATGCTCCAAACCTGACCGGCGAACTATCAAGCGTCAAGTTACTTTCTTTTAGAAAGTGTTAGCTATACTCAGCAGCGTGACCACGCTGGTGAATTCACAGTGCCGCGCTTTCCAGGAGGCCATCAAGGTGCTGGCGATGCCCTGGAACGCGTTGATCTTGAACGTGCTGCAGGCGGGGCCGCTGCGGTTCAGCGAACTTGCGGAGGCGGCGCGGGGACCCGGAGACAAGGTGCTGTCGGCGCGGCTTAAGCAGCTGGAGGGGTGTGGGCTGATCGTGCGCCAGGTCGAGCCGGGGCCGCCGGTTCGGGTGACCTACCAGCTGACCGGCCACGGGCACGGGTTCGGAGAGGTGGCCAGCGCCATCGAACGCTGGGGGCGCTGTCTCTGCTCGGAAAGAAGTGCTGCACCCAGGAACAGCCCGTCCCGAGGAGCGGGGGTGGCCGGCCGCGCCCGGACCGGCGGCGGTCCCTCGAAGGGCAAAGCCCACTGACAACCGGGCGGCTTCGGGCACGCCGCCATTTTGCCAGCGCCCCCAGGTGCGGGTGCGATGCATGGCGTGCCGGGCCGGGCCCGTGGGCCAACCGGTTGCGGCGGGCTAGGTCGCCGCTGTACCTAGAGGCGGTTGGGACCGCCCGGCGTAGGAGTGTGGCAGAAGCTCCAGTCGCTGTTGTTGGTGGCGTAGGTGCCGTTGTACGTGCGACAGATGGTCCCGGGGACGGTGTTGCTGTCCACGCGTGGGGGCCCACCCGCGGGAAGGGTGCTGCCGACCAGCCCAGTCACGCCGGGATAGGTCAGGCTGACATCGAAGAAGACGTTGTCGATGTTGTCTTGGGGCAGCGCGAAGGAGATCCTCCGCACGCCCACCGGCACGTTCACCGATGGGGTGGCTACCACCAGGTATTCGCTCGGTCCCAGCGATCCTGACAGGGGAACGGTCAGGTACAGGACCGGAGAGCCCCCTGTATCCCTGTAGAAATCGAGCTTGGCGGTCGTGAGTCGATCGGGGCGCTGGTGCCGTTCAGCAGCTCCACGAATTCACCTGTATCGTCACCGACCTGATCGTAGTCGACCTCGTTGATCACCAGTTGGCCAACGTAGCCGTTCACGCTATCGACGCCGGCACAGGGCGACACGGCATACGCCCAGTAGAGCCGGGCGTCCGAGCTGACCCGCGCAATCACGGATGTGGGATCGCTTATCTGGGCATGGATCAGGGCCTGGTCGCTGGTGCCGGCCACCGCCGCGTACTGGGCGGCGCAGGGGCCATTCAAACCCGCCGAACAGGTCGCATCCGAGCAGTAGCAGCAGGCGGCGTATCCGCCGCACAGGCCGCTCGTCGTGCAAGCGAAGATTCCTCCGCCTGCCATGCAGCTGAGCAGCGCCCAACAGTTCGCGCCCGCGGTGCCGGACAGGGTTCCGCACACACCCGACAAAAGAGGGATCCCCGGCATCGCCGCCAGATGTGAATTCAGGCACTGAAGCTCCGGGGTCATGTCACAGCCTCGGCACAAGCTTCCCGTCCCCTCACAAGTCTCGTTCGGCCCCAGCAACCCGTCGCCACATACGCTGGCCATTCCCGATGCGCCGCCGCCAGTGCCACTGCCGCCGGTGCCGGTGCCACCGCGGCCACCGGTCCCTACGCCGGGGACATCGGCGGCGCTGCCGTCCAGGGGCAAGTCCAGAGCGCTGTCTCCGGGCTGAACATCCAGCTGTGCGTCGGACGCTTGCCCGTCCATGGTGTCCATCGCCGCCATTCCGTCAGCGCCCCCGGGGCCGTCCGCAATGTGATCGGCCAGCGCGTCGGCGGACGAATCCATCGCGACGTCTGCGGCGCCGTCGCCAGCGCCATCACTGTCGCCATCTGCAGTCAGCTCTGACGCAGCGTCGCGAGGCGACGATCCCGTGTCGCGCTCGACCTCCGAAGCCGCGTCGTGACCGCGCCCGTCGCCACCGGAGCCATCGATGCCGCCGGGGGAACCGCCTCCACATCCCGTGCCTGACGCCAGTCCCCATCCCAGACACAGAATGACCGCTCCGCGCCGCGGAAAGATTCCCTTCACGAGCTCCCCCTCAATGGCCACCTTATCGCTCGCCTTTGACGATAGATCATCCCTCGCCGCCGGTCGACAGAAGCAGGGCAGCTGAGGGGAGGCTCCCTGCTACTGCAGTCCGTCGCCGATGAACGCGCCTCTCTGCGGCCACCACTTCGCAGCCGGATCGGCCCCCACTCGTGCTCCTTCCAGCCACCGATTCCGGTCCCAAACCCAGAAGTCCGCCCGTCACCCCCTTTCAAAACAGCGGCCGCCCCAAGCTTGGGGTTCTACCCACTTCACGGTGGGTGCCGCCGAAAAATCGTTCAGGCGCAGGCATTTAGGAGTCCCAGCGGCCCCGCCTCCGCGGGAGCCCGCACTCCCCCGGGGCGCCTCGGCCCGCCGAAGGATTTGGTGTGGTAGGGACATCCATCACCACTTCGTGCAACATGCGCCCGTCAAGCCTGTTCGGGACAAAACCACCTCTGGAGAAGATCATGAGCTCCCTGGCCCATTTCCAACGACTCGGCATTTTGACCTGCGCGGGGTTGCTCGCCGCATGCAGTTCGACCGGGGGCGGTAGCGCTAGTACAGGCGGCCACGGCGGGCAGACGAATCAGACAGGTTCCGGCGGCGCCGTGGCGACCGGGACCGGTTCTGTCGCCGGCGCTAACGGCGGAACCGGGAGCGGCGGCACCCCGGGGAACGATGAAAGTGGTGGCGTGACCGGCTCGGGCGGCGCCCCGGTGGGGACTGGCGGTGGTCAGGATTCCGGATCGGGCGGCAGCCCGAACGCCGCGGGCAGCGGAGGTCAGGCAGGCAGCGGCACCGCAGGCAGCGGCACCGCGGGCAGCGGCCCTGTGGGGGGCGCCACTGGTTCGGCGGGAACTACCGGCGGGGGCCAACCCGACGGCGGAACGGTTATCAGCAACTGCGTAGGCAAGATGGTGCCAACCGCCGATCCGACGAAGATGGGCCCGTTCGAGGTCACCTCTGACAAGGGCGTTGGCCCGGTGGCCGGCGAACCGGGCGACCCAATTTACGGAGACACCCCTTTGCACTTCAACGTCTATAGGCCCAAGGACTTGGCCGGCGGCGGCTACTGCTTCCCCATCATCATTTGGTCCAACGGCCACCAGGACAACCCAGAGCGGGTGACCAGCCCTGGCACCAACTGCCCCGGTACATGCGGTCGCTACTTGCCCCTCATGCAGCAGCTCGCCTCGCACGGTTTCGTGGTGGTCGCGTCGCTGAGCTCACAGACGTCCAAAGGCAACCCGCTGCCGTCAATCGTCGGCTTGGATTGGATATTGAAGCAGGCCGATGATGCGACGAGCCCCTACTATCATCACCTCGACACCGCGCACATTGGAGCGTCCGGCCATTCCGAGGGCGGGTTCACGTCGTGCAAGATGGCCTCGGACCCACGTTTTTCGGCGATCTCGACGGTCGCAGGTTCGCAGATGAACCCTGGGTTTCATCAGCCCG
>JBDSME010000133.1:0-3295 GCA_039916065.1 Polyangia bacterium | reverse complement strand
CAGCGGTGAGCGCATCCTTGAGCTCGTCCACGGTCGGCTGGTCGCCTTGCTTGACGACCTCCTCGCTCGACACCACCCGCACGCGCTTTCCGTCCTCCATCTTGCCGATGCCGTGGATCCCCCGGTGGTCGTGGCGGATGCCCGAGGGGAACTCGTCCGTCACCTCCACCTCGGCGATCAAGTAGCTGGTGGACGGCTCCCACCCGGGGAAGTCGATACCGGCGGTCTTGCGGATCAGGCTGCGGCCCCCGTCGCACCCCACCAGGTACTCCGCCCGCAGCGAGTGGCCATCGGAGAGCGCCACCCCCACGCCGCTGTCGTCCTGGGAATACCCCTTCACCTCAAGCCCGCGATAGATCGGAACCGCCAGCTCTTCCACCCACGCCGCGAGAATGCGCTCGATGCGCTCCTGCGGCAGCGCCAGCCCGTAATTGTGGCGCGTCGGAAAATCGCTGATGTCGAGCGGCACCATGGCGAAGGAGCCGACCTGAGCGATCTTCCCCTGCGCCAAGAATCTTCCGGCGAGGCCTCGCTTATCGAGCACCTCGATTGTTCGTGAATGCAGCCCACCCGCGCGCGTACCGGCCAGTTCCTGGCTGACACGCCGCTCGACAATGGCCACGTCAACCCGGGCCAGAGCCAGCTCGCCCGCCAACATCAGCCCGGTGGGACCGCCTCCAGCAATCACGACCGCATGTCTTGTTGTCATGGCCGATGACTGTGACGCGTGACCTGGGTCTTGCCGCAAGGCCGGGGGCCTGGCATAGGTTGGAAGTGGAGAGGGACGGCGGGCATCCCCCCGCACTCCGCGCCGGCTGTTACGCCCTGGCGACGTGGACCGCCAGGTCCAGGAGCTTGCTCGAATAGCCCCACTCGTTGTCGTACCAGGCAATCAGCTTCACGAACGTCGGATCAAGCTGAAGACCGGCCTTGGCGTCAAACACCGCCGTGCATGATTCGCCGCGGATATCAGTCGATACAATCTCCTCCTCGGTGTAACCGAGAACGCCCTTCAGGGCCCCCTCCGATGCCTGTTTCATGGCCGCGCAGATGTCGCGGTAGCTCGCCTCGCGCACCAGTTCGCAGGTGAGGTCGACCACGGACACGTCGGAGGTGGGGACGCGAAACGACATCCCGGTCAGCTTTCCCTTCAGCTTGGGAAGCACCCGGGTCACCGCTTCGGCCGCACCGGTGGAGGCCGGGATGATGTTCTCCAGGATCCCCCGCCCGAAACGCCAGTCCTTGCCCGAGACGCCGTCCACCACCTTCTGGGTCGCGGTGGTAGCGTGCACGGTGGTCATCAGACCGCGCTTGATCCCGAAGGAATCGTCCAGCACCTTGGCGACGGGGGCCAGGCAGTTCGTGGTGCAAGACGCCGCCGAGATGATGGGCTCGCCGGCATACCGATCGCTGTTGACGCCATGGACGAAGATCGGGGTGTCGTCCTTGGACGGCGCCGAGATGATCACCCGCCTGGCGCCGGCACGAAGGTGAGCCTCCGCCTTGTCGCTGGTCAAGAAGATGCCCGTCGATTCAATCACCACGTCCACACCCACCTGGTCCCACGCCGACGCCGCGGGATCCTTCACCGCGGTGGCGCGGATGGGGCGGCCGTCGACCACCAGGGATTGCTCGTTCACCACCACCTCGTGGGGAAACTTGCCGTGCACGGAGTCGTGTTTGAGCAGGTAGGCCAGGTGCGGCAACTCAAGAAGATCATTTACCGCCACCACCTGCACGTCACTGCGCTTCATGGCGGCACGGAACGCCACTCTGCCGATTCGTCCGAAGCCGTTGATGCCGATCTTGATCATGTGGGTCCCTTCCTTGCCTCTGGTTCTCTTTCTTCCTCGATACCTCAGGCGGCCCTTGGCTGAAAGGACAACAACATTGCGTTTTAAGCCACGGCCTGTCAGTGTTGGCCGGTGGCGGTAGTCGGCTCAACCACGCGGGCAATCAAGCGAGTATGGTTCCTGGTGTCTCCAGGCGGCGGTCTGCTCAACCTGGGCGGCCCCTGGGAGGTGCTGGGACACGCCAACGAGGTCCTGGACCGCACCGCCTACGAGCTGCGCATGGTGGGACCGAGCGCGCCGACGTTGCAGACCCGCCACGGAATCGAGCTGGGCGGCGTACAGTCATTGGCGCGCGCCGGCTCCCGGTTTCCCGACGTGGTGATCGTCGCCGGGGGCTCGCCCCGGCAGCCCCTCCCGGATGGCCAGGCGCGCATCGCCGCCTGGCTTCGCCGACATCACGCCCGCGTCGGAACCATCATCTCCATCTGCACCGGCGCGTTCATCCTTGGCGAAGCGGGGCTACTGGATGGTCGCCGCGCCACCACACACTGGCTTTATCTTGATGACCTGCGTTCAAGGTTTCCGCACGCCGAGGTGGTGGACGACGGTATTTTCGTCCAGGACGGTGTCGTCTGGACGTCAGCCGGTCTGACCGCGGGAATAGACCTGACCCTGGCGCTGGTGGAGCGGGATCACGGCCACAAGGTGGCAATGGAGGTCGCAAAGCGTTTGGTGCTGTTCCTGCGGCGCTCCGGCAATCAGGCCCAGTTCAGCTCGGCCCTGCAGCGGCAGGAGACCGAGCCCCCCCGGCTGCGCGAGATCTCCGCTTTCGTGATGGAGCACGTGGGGGAAGCCCTGCCGGTGGAGCGCATCGCCGCGGGCGTCGGCATGAGCCCACGGACGCTCAGCCGGTGGTGTCGCGAGCATCTCGACGAATCGCCGGCGGAGCTGGTGCGCCGTCTCCGCATCGACGAGGCCCGCCGGCTGCTGGAGGAGACCGGGTTGCCCCTGAAGGACATCACCGCGCGAACGGGACTGGGTGACGCCAGCACCATGTGGCGCGCCTTCACGCAACGTCTGGGGGTGACGCCCGCCGCCTATCGGCAGCGCTTCACCTCCACACCGGCCAGCGCCGCCTGAGGAAAGTGTGACCTAGCCAGGATCTTCTCGGGACTGGCGCTGCCGATCTTCGCTGCGAATGTGAGACAGATTCTGCCGCACCAGGGCGCCCATCGATTCGCAGCGCAGATAGCTGTCCGACTGAAAGTGCTCGGCCAGCGCCTGCCGCAGCGAAACCACGTTCTCCTCGGGCGCGATCAGGTCTTGCTCCATCGCGTCCAAAAGCTGGTTGATCCGCCCCTCCGAGCTATCTGCCCGCTGAATGATCAAGGACCGTTCTTCGCGCTGATACTGGTAGGAGGTCTTGATGTCGAGCTGCCGGGTGCAGAAATCCACCAGGGGCAAGTTCTCCTTGAAGAACTGCGGCAGATAGAAGGTGCGGC
>JBDSME010000132.1:0-2789 GCA_039916065.1 Polyangia bacterium | reverse complement strand
CGGCATCGCCACCAACACCATGGCTGACGGCACGTTGAACATGATGGCGATGAACGGTGGGCATCCGCGGACGGGGATGCCCCAGCTGTACTACCCGGTCAGCACCTCGGACGACCTGAAGAAGGCGCTGGACGTGATCCAGGGGTTGGTGGCTCTGCCCTGTCAGTTCCAGCTGGGCGGCGTGCCTTCTGACCTCACCGCTGTCAAGGTCACCGTCGGCGGCCAGCCCGTGGCCAGCACCGACTGGACGTACGGCCCGGGCAATCGGTCCATCGTCTTCCCAGATGCGGGAGCCACCTGCGTGGGATTGAAGTCTGGCGCTTTGAAGGACGTGGTGATCAACCTCCCCTGCGGCGCGGTCATCATCAAGTAGCGGCGCTATCAAGTAGCGTCACTGTCGCCGCTCCGGAGAAGGCGGAATCCTGTTCAGGAGTCCTGGGATCTGCCGCTCTCCTGGATGAGTTCTCCCAATCGATCGCAGGCCGTTTCGATGGTGGCCAGTGACGGACCGAACGAGAACCGCACGTGGGCGCGAAAGCGCGAGACGCGTTGACTGCGACGCTTGCCGGGGTTCACATCAAAGAACTCGCCCGGCACCACGATCACTTTCTTGGCCAGGGCCGCACGAAAAAAACCCATTCCGTCGTTGAGCGGCGGCGGCAAGCCGTCGACGCGCCCCCAGACGTAGAAGGTGCCGTCGGGGGTACGATCGGTGCGAACCCCCAGGCGTTCCAGGCGCGACAGCAATCGATCCCGCTTCTCGCGAAAGGCGCGGTGGATGGCCTCCGTCTCGGCGATCACGTGGGCATCCTCCAGCAACGGGATGGCGGCCCGTTGCAGAGGTTTGCTGCCGCCGCCGTCCAGAAACGAGCCGGCGCTGGCCACCGCCTCGATGACCTTCTTGGGAGCAACCGTCCAGGTGACGCGCCATCCTGGATAGCGCCAGTTCTTGGTCAGACCGTCGAACAGCACCACCGGATCGACGTCCACGTCCTCGACGTAGCGAGCGGCGCTTTCCACGGGGAGCTGCCCGGGGCGGCCGGACCAGATGTAGTGAGAGTAGAACTCGTCCAGCAGCAGCGACGCGTCCTCGTCGCGCGCCACTGACACCCAGCGCGCCAGCTCTTCTCCCTGCACCAGCTTGCCGGTGGGATTGCAGGGGTTGGACAGCAGCAACGCCGAAAGGCCGCGGCCGCGCACCTCGCGCCGCAGATCGTCCGCGGAAAAGCCGTATCCCCGCTCCCCCTCCAGCAAGATGGGGATGGCGGTGAACGCCTTGAAGATGTCCAGCAGCTCCTCGTACGCCGTGTAGTCCGGCAGAAAGTGTCCCAGGTTGACGTGCCCGAGGCTGGCCGCTGCGCGGGTCAGAGAGCCGCGACCGCCCCCGGAGACGCTGACGTTTTCCGCGGAGTACTGTGATTTCATACCGCGGCGGTAAAGCCGGTTGTAAAGCCCCGCGATGGCCTCGCGCAGCTCAAGTATCCCAGCCACCGGTGCGTACTCCTGATCGTCCACCTCGATGGGAATCTGGTGAACCCGGGGCGGCGAGCCCGGCAGCGGACCCGTGTCCGGTTGGCCTTGCCCCAGGTTGCACCAGTCGGTCGCTTCGGCGCCCGGGCGGTAACCGTGCTTGCCCGCCTCGGTGGTGACGTAAATAACTCCGGTGCGCGGCACCTGGCGAAAGGCATGATTGGAGGAACTGTCGTCGGACATGGATGCACACGCTCGATTGATGGGGGTTTACCGGTGCACTAGTATAGGTCGGTCATGCGAAACATCGGCCCCGGTCTTTTGGCCGCCCTCGCCATAGCGGCGGTTGGATTCCTGACGGTGCCGATGCTGATTCTGTCGGCGCCCGTCGAGCCGATCATGGGGCTGGTGCAGAAAATCTTCTACTTTCACGTCCCGTGCGCGATCATGATGTTTCTGTCCACGTTCGCGGCGGCGGCCGGCAGCGTGGCCTACCTGTTTCGGGGGTCCGAGCGCGGCGATCGACTGGCCCATGCTTCGGGCGAGCTGGGGGTGCTGTTTGGAGCGTGCACGCTGGTCACGGGACCGCTCTGGGGTCGCAAGGCGTGGGGTGTGTGGTGGCAATGGGACGCCCGTTTGACCAGTGCCTTACTGCTGTTCCTCATCTTGAACGGGTACCTGCTGGCGCGCCGCTACGGCGGGCCGGGAGGCCGCAAGCTGGCGGCGGCCCTGGCCCTGTTCGCGGCGGTGGATGTGCCGCTGGTCTACAAGAGCGTGGATATCTGGCGGACGATCCACCCGCAAACGTCGGTGGTGCGCACGCTGGACCCGCGCATGCGGCCCGCCTTCTGGGCGTCGTTCCTGCTGGTATCCCTGGTGTGGGGTGTGCTGCTGGCGGTGCGGCTGCGCCTGGAAGCGGCGCGCGCCACGCTGGCCGATCTGGAAATGCTGGCCGAGGACCAAATGGAGCTGCAAAAGTGAGAACGATGAGAAGCCTGAGACAGTGGCGTCGCAAGGTGGGTGTGAATGTGGGCGCGGGCCTGGGAACGGCCCTGTTGATGTTGGCTCAGGCGCTTCCGGCGGCCGCGCAGGAGTTCGTCAAGGTCGAGGACGGCGCGCGTGAGCAACTGCCGGCCACGCCTTTCGTGGGTGTGGCGTACGGGTTCATCTGGCTGGCGGTGCTGCTCTACGTGCTGGTGGTGGCGCGCGGCCTGAGCAAGGTGAACAAGGACATCGCCGAGCTGCGCCGACGACTCGACCGGTCTGCCCCCGAGACATCTCCCCGGCCCTAGTCAGTTCCACGGCAACGCAACCGCCGC
>JBDSME010000131.1:0-3848 GCA_039916065.1 Polyangia bacterium | reverse complement strand
GTCAACTCGCGGCTGGGTTGCCAGTCCAAGATTCAGCGCGACGTCACGGTGGTGTGCGAGATCAGCGTGGAGAGTCGCAAGGCTTTCCTGGATGAGCACCCCGAGCTCCGCAAGGCGACGGAGCAACGCAAATCGTCTAGCGGCTAGGAGCCAAGGCTAGATGGTTTCGCGCCCGTCATGATGGTTTGGAGCCGCCGTGGGTGAGGGGGGACAGCGGGACGCGGCGGCGCGGCGCCGTACCGGAATCGTCTATAGCCTGGGGGCGTATACCTGCTGGGGACTGATGCCGCTGTACCTGCGGCTCGTCAACAGCGTGCCGCCCCTGGAGTTCCTGATGCACCGGATGATCTGGTCGCTGGTGGTGGTGGTGGTCATCCTTGCGGCGCGAAGACAGTGGACCTGGTTGGGCGACGTGCTGCGCGCGCCGCGCGTGCTGGGCGCCTTCGCGTTCAGCGCCGCCGTGCTCAGCGTGAACTGGTTCCTGTTCGTCTGGGCGGTACACGCCCGGCGCGTCGTCGATGCCAGCCTGGGTTATTTCATCAATCCGCTGATCACGGTGGCCCTGGGCGCGCTCTTCCTCAACGAACGTCTGCGCCGGGCGCAGGCGGTGGCGGTGGCTCTGGCCGCCGGGGGCGTGCTGTGGCTCATCGTCCAGGTGGGGCAGGTACCCTGGCTTGGCCTGGGCCTGGCGTTTTCCTTCGGCCTTTACGGACTGTTGAGGAAGACGGCGGCCCTGGGGGCACTGGAGGGGTTGGCCCTGGAGACGTTGCTGCTCTCCCCGGTGGCGCTGGTGACCCTGGGCTGGCTGGCCGCGCACGGAGAGAACCGGTTCCTGACGGCGCCCGCCCTGACCCGCGTGGGGGTGCTGATGGCGGGTCCGATGACGACCGTGCCACTGCTTCTGTTCGCGGCGGGGGCGCGCCGCATTCCGTTGTCGCTGGTGGGACTTCTGCAATACCTGAGTCCCACCTTGCAACTGCTGCTAGGGGTGCTGGTGATGCACGAACCGTTCGACGCCGGCAAGCTGGCCGGCTACGCGTTCATCTGGGCGGGCTTCCTGCTGGCCAGCGTGGATGGACTGCGCCAGGGTGCCCCTGCCGCCCCGAAGGTGCGCTAGATGCTTACCCGATCAAGAGCCTGACGAATGAATCACGTTTTCAGGCGACGTAAGGACCGGTCCAAGCACCGGGAGGCGCGGCTTTGCCGCGCCGGGATCGACGGCAAGCGGGTGGGCCCGCGGGAGGGTTAGCCCTCCCGCGAGCGGCGAAGCCGCGTTGGGCCCGCGGGAGGGCTAGCCCTCCCGCGAGCGGCGAAGCCGCGTTAGTCTGAAGCATGTCCCTGTTCGCGCCCCTGGCGGTCCCCGTCGAGGTTCGTGTGGAAGCGCGGGAGAACGCCTCGCGGGTGTTTCGCCTATCGGCCAGTGTCAGCGAGTCCAGCCTGTTTCTGGAGCGCCCCGCCGCCTTCGACATCGGGCGGCCGGTCACCGTCTCCTTCACCCTGCCCGACTTCACCTCCAGCGAGTCGCTCAGCTTGCGCGCGCTGATCGCCCTGGCGGATGACGACGGAGAAGGGGCGAACGGAGGGAGCCACCTGGTCTTCGTCGATCCGCCACGCGAGGCGCGGCAGGCCATCGTTCGCTATGTCGCCGGACGGCTGGGACTGCCGGGGGCGGAGCGCCCGCGCTGAGCAGGGCAGCCGGTTGATGGCGGGACACCGATGGGAATGGTTCGTCGAACGACGACCTTGCGGTAATAATGACCCATGAGCGAAAAGCCGAGCGCGCCCGTTAACGCCGACCCTTTTGCCCAGCTCGCTGAACAAGAGCGGCGTGCGCTGGCGGGTGGCGGGACGGCGCGAGTGGAGAGGCAGCACGCGGCGGGCAAGCTGACGGCACGTGAGCGGATCGAGCTGCTGGTCGACAGCGGCACCTTCGTGGAGATGGACAAGCTGGTCACGCACCGGTGCACCGACTTCGGCATGGCCGACCAGAAAATCCCTGGCGATGGCGTGGTGACAGGACACGCCCGGGTGCATGGCCGGCCCCTTTTCGTGTTCGCGCAAGACTTCACGGTTTTCGGTGGGTCACTCTCCACCGCCTACGCCGGCAAGATCTGCAAGGTCATGGATCTGGCCATGAAGGTGGGGGCGCCGGTGGTGGGGCTGAACGATTCGGGAGGGGCGCGCATCCAGGAGGGGGTGGCCTCGCTGGCCGGTTACGCTGACATCTTCCTGCGCAACACCTTGGCCTCGGGGGTGGTCCCCCAGCTCTCGGCGGTGATGGGTCCGTGCGCCGGTGGGGCTGTCTACTCACCGGCCATCACTGACTTCATCTTCATGGTCGAGTCGACCAGCCACATGTTCATCACCGGGCCAGAGGTGATTCGCGCCGTCACCCATGAAGAGGTCACGAAGGAAGATCTGGGCGGCGCCCATACCCACACCAGCAAGTCGGGGGTGGCGCACCGGTCGTTCGCGGACGAGGCCGCTTGCCTGGAGGGTCTGCGCGAGCTGCTGTCTTTTCTGCCGCAGAACAACCGCGAAGATCCGCCCCGACACCCCACGCGCGATCCGGCCGCGCGCGCGGATCCCGAGCTGGACCGTTTGATCCCGGCGGAGCCTTCGAGGCCCTATGACATGAAGGATCTGGTGGCGCGCGTGGTCGACGACGGGCATCTGTTCGAGATCCAGCCCGAGTACGCGCCCAACATCGTGGTGGGGTTTGCGCGACTGGCGGGGCAGCCGGTGGGCGTCGTGGCGAACCAACCGATGCATCTGGCCGGCTGTCTGGATATCGCGGCGTCGTTGAAGGCAGCGCGGTTCGTGCGGTTCTGCGATTGCTTCAACATCCCGCTCATCACGTTTGTCGATGTCCCCGGGTTCCTGCCCGGGATAGCTCAGGAGCTGGGCGGCATCATCAAGCACGGCGCGAAATTGTTGTATGCGTTCGCCGAGGCCACCGTTCCCAAGCTCACGGTCATCACCCGCAAGGCGTATGGCGGCGCCTACGACGTGATGGCGTCCAAGCACATCCGTGCCGACTTCAATTTCGCCTATCCCACGGCCGAGGTGGCGGTGATGGGTCCCGACGGCGCGGTGAACATCGTCTTCCGCGATGAGCTGGCCAAGGCGACCGATCCGGTTGCGGCGCGCGCGCGGTATCTGGCCGAGTACCGGCAAAAATTCGCCAGCCCCTACGTGGCCGCTGAACTCGGTTTCGTCGACGAGATCATCCGGCCCCGCGACACACGGGCGCGCCTGTGCGGAGCCTTGTCGCTGTTGCGGAACAAGCGAGACACCAATCCACCTCGGAAGCACGGGAACATCCCCCTTTGACGGTAGCCTGGCTGCGGTGTGGTGTGGCCCTGGGGTTGGCCGGGGTCCTGGCAACCGGTGGCGGCGGGTGCGCGACGGCACCCCGCCCTGTCAGCAAGATCGTGAACGGCCACGTCATCACCACCCGGCCGGTCAGCCCCGAGGCCTACGGCCACGTTGCGCGCGCGTTCCTGTACGAGGAGGAGCAGCGGTGGGACGAAGCCGCGCGCGAGCTGCAGCGGGCCCTGCCGTTCGACGACGAGGCGGCTGAAGTACGGGCACACCTGGCAGAGCTGTTCGTGCGGCTGGGGCGTCTGGACGACGCAACGGAGCAGGTGCAGCGCTCGCTACAGATTGCGGACAGCGTGGATGGGCGACTGTCCGCAGCACACGTCGCGGAAGCGCGTCATGACGAAAGGACGGCGATGGCGCATTACCAGGCGGCCGCGCGGCTGGCGCTGTCCGACGAAGACTCCGCGGCGGTGGAGCGCACGCACCTGGCCTTGGCGGACGCCCAGCTTGGCGCGCTGGACCTG
>JBDSME010000130.1:0-2607 GCA_039916065.1 Polyangia bacterium | reverse complement strand
AGGAAGCCGTCCAGGACGTAACCCATGTAACGGTTGACCTTCTCCTCGATCTGCTTGAATTGCTGCGAAGACGATCCCCAGGGACGTCGTTCGATCATGACCAGCACCACCGAGTCCGACGCAGGATCCGTGGCAATGAGGTCGATGATGGAGGGGTTTTGAACACCGGTTTCCCCGAACTCCGCCAGCATTTGATCTTTGGTTATCTGTTCCAAGGCGCCTCGCGCAGCGATCTAGCATCCCCGGGCGGCAAACGAAATTCATGGGAGCGCGACGCGTCGCACGCGAGAGTTCTCGACGGCTGCGATGCTCTTGCTACTTGCTCTTGCCGTCGTGCTTCATGACCTTCAGTTCGTCGACGTTTATGTCATCCAGACACCGGGTGTTCACGGCCACGGTCGGCCCCTGCGGACCGGTCCCCCGGGCAAATGATTTCACGCCGCATACCTTGCAAAAAAGGTGATGAATGTGTTTCTTGTTAAATTGGTAGTCGGTGAGACTGTCTTCCCCCGACTGCAAGGTGAACTGATCGGCGGGGACGAAGTTCAGCAAAGTTCCCGTGCGTCCACACATCGAGCAGTTGCAAGAGATGACGGGGCTGGCCAGGTCCAACTTCGCCTGGTAGCGGACCTTGCCGCAGTGACACCCGCCGGAACGTGTTTCGATCTGACTCATATGGTTTCCTCCAATCTATCCTCTGGTACGCATGTAATCACGATCGTGGCGAGGCGCCACACCCGAGCCGGCCCGCACGCTGAGCCTTGTCGTCGGGACACCTGCCCACGCCATGTTAGTTTTCACGCGGCATGGAGTCACGTCTCGTCGAACTGGAAGTCCGCTACACCCACCTGGCGCAGCAATACACCGATCTGAGCGCGGTGGTCTTCGAGCAGCAGAAGGCCATCCAGGAACTGCAACAGCGGCTCCGCGCTCTGCGCAGTCAGATGGACGAGTTTGGGGATCCCGTCGCCAATGAGAGACCGCCCCATTACTAGGCGCGGCCTCCCGGCACGGCTGTTGACGTTGTCTGTCGCGGCCGCGGTGGTGGGCTACGCCGCAATTTTGGTCTGGTTTCACTTGAACGAGGATGCGCTGCTGTTCCATCCCAAAGGTGCCGTTCCACCCGGCGAACCTCAACGCGCCGGGGCGGCACCGTCCTATCCTCCTCATCACGACGTCACGTTCCGCACCGCGGATGCCCTGACACTTGTGGCTCGCGTGATCGAGCCGCCGCCGCTTCCCCCGGCGGGAACGGGCGTGCCGGGCCCCGCACCCGGCTGGATCCTTTACCTTCACGGCTCATCCGGTAGCGTGACCACACCGGGTTACAACCAGGCCTGGACGGAGTTCCACCGCCTGGGACTGGGTGTGATGGCGGTGGATTACCGCGGCTACGGAGACAGCGCCGGTGTCCCGTCGGAAGCGGGCCTGTATCTGGACGCCGAGGCGGCCTACGGCTATCTCACCGCCGAACTTCACGTCCCCCCCGGGCGCGTCATCATCTATGGCTACTCGCTCGGTTCGGCGGTGGCCATCGATCTTGCCTCGCGACTCCCGGCGGCGGGTTTGATCGTGGAAGGAGCGTTCTTGTCGATTCCGGCGCGGGGCGCGGAGCTGTACCCCTACCTGCCCGTGGCCTGGCTGGCCCACAACCGCTTCGCCTCCGTGGACAAGGTGGGACGCGTGACCATGCCCAAGCTGTTCATCCACGCCAGCCGGGACAAGGTGGTCCCCCTCGCCCACGGCCGCCGTCTGTTCGAACTGGCCCGCGCTCCCAAGTACTTCCAGGAGGTCGCAGGCGCTCACGTGGACGCCTATCAGGTCGATCCCGCGTTTTTCGACGCTGTGAGGCGCTTTGCCGTGGGGCTGGGATTGCCGGTGGTGAGCGCCATTCCCCCTGTACCGAAGGCCCGCTGATGGGATTGGCGTGACTGCAGCGCGGCGGCTCACTCCGGGTCGGGAAGACCGTCGAAAAATTCCACCGCCCCGGTCTCCAGCGAGTACTCGGCGCCGACCACCACCAACCCATCGTCGCGAATCAGCTGTTCCAGCTCGCGGGAACCGTGACGGAGATGGTTCGCCGACGCGCGGATGTTCAGCCGCACCGATTGGTGAACCAGCGCGTCCACGTCGTGGCGCAGGTCGGTCTTCAGCAACTCCTCGACGGAGGGCCGAACCCGGTCGACGATCGAGCGCAGGTTGCGGGACTGGTTCTCGCTGGGACGTCGCAGCTCTTCCAGCGTCGCCAGGATGGCGCCGCAGCGCGAATGACCCAGCACCACCACCAGCCGCGTGCCGAAACGCGCGGCGGCAAACTCGACGCTGCCGACCTGCGATGGGGCAACGATGTTTCCCGCCACGCGGATCACGAAGAGATCACCCAACCCTTGGTCAAACACGATCTCCGCCGGAACCCGCGAGTCAGAACAGCCGAGGACGATGGCGAAAGGCTCTTGATCCTCCATCAACTCCAGGCGGCGCGACTGGAAGGGCGTTCCGCCGCGCAGGTTGGAGATGAATCGAAGGTTTCCTTCCTGCAATCGTTTGAGTGCTGCGCGCGCTGAGATCATCGGGCCTCGGTCGTGGGGGGGCGGCAATTTCAGAAAA
>JBDSME010000129.1:0-2892 GCA_039916065.1 Polyangia bacterium | reverse complement strand
CCAATCTGGTGCTGGTCCCCACCGACATGCTCGGCATGATGGATGACCATCATTTCGACTTCGCCGGTCACAAGTTGTGGTCCGAGCGCGCCATCGCGATCATGCAGAACCACCAGCCGACCTGGTTCCCCTGGATGAAGTGATCCCGCGGCGCGAACCCCCGGTTGGGGTCACGGCTCCGGCCTCGGTCCGCGAGGTCGGACGCTGGCAGCTCTGGTTGGTGCTGGTGTCGCTGTTCGCCGGCGTGTTCGTCATCGCGCTGACCCCGGTGGCTGATGGCGACATCTTCTGGCATGTGGCGGCGGGGCGGGAGATGGTGGCCCGGCGCGCCTGGCTGCGCACGGATCCCTTTACCCTCAGCGCCCTCGGCCGTCCCTGGATCGACGTACACTGGCTTTTCCAGCTCGCCGCGTACGCTGTTTATCGCGCGTGGGGGCTGGCCGGCCTGGTGATCGGCAAGGCGGCGCTGGTGGCCACCGGCGCGGTGGTGCTGGCCCGCCTGCCTGCGGTGGGACGGTCTGGTCACAGCGGCCAGGACGAACTGCCCCCTGACAGCGCGAAACTCCAACGACGGGACCACACGGCGGTGTCTGCCTGCGCATTGGCCCTCCTGGTGGCGCTGTTCCTGGCACGGCACCAGCTTCCACCACGACCCACCATCGTGACCCTGCTGATGTTGGCTCTTTTTTTGGCGGTGCTGGAATCAGCGCGTCGTGGCCGCCGGTGGGCGTTGCTCTGGTTGCCACCGCTGCAGCTCATCTGGGTAAACTGCCAGGGGCTATCGGCCTTTGGTCCGGCGCTGGTGGCGGCATACCTTCTCGCAGCCTGTCTGGCAGCCCGCGGACAGAGTCTCCCGGCAGGGGCAGGGGCAGGGGCAGGAGCAGGAGCAGGGGCGGGCGACGACGGAAAGCTGCCGCGCCGTCAACTGGTGCTGGCCCTCGCGCTCTGCTGCTGCGCCCTGCTGGTGACGCCCTATGGCCGTCAAGCGGCATTATTCCCGGCCGAACTCTTGCGCCGGGTGACGCCCACTGCGGGGAATGTGTTCTCGGCGGAGATAGCCGAGAATCTCACGCCCTGGTCCCTGGCGCGCGTGGCCCCGGCCGAGACAGCACACCTTTGGTGGTATCTGGCCGCGCTGGGTCTCTGTCTGCTGCTGGTGTCAAAACTGGTGGCCCGCGCGGCCTGGCTGACGCCATCCCGTGCGCTGGCGCGTTCGCTTTCACGTTTTGTGGTCCTGGGAGGATTCGTGGCGCTCGCCCTCATGGCGAATCGCAACGTGGTGCTGCTCTACTGGGTGGCCACACCGCTGGCCATATCCCTGCTGGCCGAGGCGGCCGAGGCAGCGGAGGCAGCGGAGGCAGCAATGTCCGCCAGCGACGACCGTGTGCTGGTCGGCAAGACCGTGCTCGGCAAGACCGCGCAGCGCGCCCGCTGGTGGGCGCGGTGGGTCGCGATCGCCGGCGCTCACCCCCGGCTCACGCGGCTGGTCCTTCCTTCGCTCATCGCGGGGTCGGTGGCGTTGGCGGTGATCGCGCACGTCGCCGCCGAAGAGGGTGCCCTGACGGCGCCGGCCGCCTTTCATTTTCCCGTCGAATCGGTGAAGGAGCTGCAGCGACAGGGGGCCTCCGGCGCGATTTTCGCCCCCGACCATCAGGCGGGATTCATCGAGCTCACGGTTCCGGCCCTGAAGCCGTACCTCGACACCCGGCTGGTCCTGCACACGGGTGATGAGTACGCGGCCTACCTGGCCGCCGTTGACGCTCCCGCGTCGTTCGATGCGCTCGACGCTCGAGAGGCGTTCCGGTACGTGGTGCTCACCACCACCTATCCCGATCGCTATCTCGGTCTGGTGCGGCACCTCGCCTCTTCCCCCGCCTGGAAGTTGATCTTCACTGACGGAACCGAGGTGCTGTTCGCGCATGAAGGCGACGCGCTGGACCTGGCCGCCCGTCCCGTGACGTCGCGGATCCTATCAACGCTGGCGGTCCGTTTTGCCGACGACCCGCGGATACACGAGGCCGCTCGACTGAACCTTGCCCGATTCCTGGTGGCGCTGAACGAAACGCGCGAGGCGCAGTTCGTCCTCCAGACCCTGTACTCGCGCGCCGCCGCGCAGTTGCGCGCGCGCAATTATTTCGTCGCCGGGGAACGCGCCGCAGCCGAGAGCATGGCGCGCACGCTGATCGCCTCGGACGCCCGTGACGTGCGCAGCCTCACCTTGCTGGCGCGGCTGGCCATCGCCGCTGGCGACCGGAGAGGCGGCGGCGGCTGGCTGCGCCAGGCCTTCGACGTCGATCCTTACGACCCCGAGGCGCGCCAGCTCCTGGAGCAACTCGATCCCACGTCCGCTCTCTGACGACTGCCTTTTCGGGGGCGGCGAAGCCACCCTGAAGGCGCGTTACCTCGTGGTTCGGGCTCCCCTTTCTTCGTTCAGTTCGCCGACATCGCGGGCCGGATCGGCCTCGCGCGCACTGATTCGTGGATCGGCGGTATCGCGGTCGTCGTCGTCGTCGTCGGGCGAAGAATCCGCCGCGGGATCCTCGACCTCCGGGTAGGCGACCATCCCCGCAACAGCGCGGGGCAGCGCCTCGCGCGTGGCGTCCGGAGGATTGTTACCATCCGTGCCGAGCGCCATCTCATCGTCCGCGCTGGTCTCCACGAACGGCCCGCCGATCTCCTCGGGGAACGTGGACTCCAATCGCTCTTCGTCGGGATCCTGTGCGCTGGTGGCCCCCTCCAGGAAGTCCTCGGCCAAGCTCTCCGCAAGATCGTCGTCGGTGCGCGCAGGGCCATCCCCCGGATCCGGGATGAAAGCGTTGGCATCGTCCGATCGGGCGGTGGCACGGGGCTCGAAGGGACGCGACACCCTCTTCTTGCGCGGGCTCATCTGAT
>JBDSME010000128.1:0-3666 GCA_039916065.1 Polyangia bacterium | reverse complement strand
GAGAAGCAGATCGAGCGCGACGAGAAGGCCACCCGCATCCCGGGCGCCCGCGACCTGCTCGGCGAGACCCGGGTCGCCCTGGCGGTCATCCAGAACAAGGATCAGGCGACGCCCAAGGCGATCTCCGCCGTGGCTCAGGCTGAGGCGCCGGCGATGGCCGGGGCGAGTTCCAAGAAGGGGAAGAAGTCCGGCAAAGCGGCCGGCAAGAGCGGCGGCAAAAAGAAGGGCAAGAAGAAGTAGTGGGCGGCGGCAGCGACGCGCCCGCTCAGACCCTGGTCACCGTCATCCGGGGCTGCGGGCGCCGTGTTCCGCCACCACGGTGGTGGTGATCCCGCCCCGCACGTTGAACACGGCCTCGATGCGCATGCGGCGCGGCGCGACCGCCGCCACCAGATCATCAAGGATGCGGTTGGTGATCGCCTCATGAAAGGCGCCCTGGTCGCGGTACGACCAGAGGTAAAGCTTCCAGGATTTCAGCTCGACGCACAGCCGGTCGGGCACGTATTCCACGCGGATGGTGGCGAAGTCTGGCTGACCCGTCTTCGGGCACAGGCAGGTGAACTCGGGGCAGTCGAAGCGAATGAGATAGTCGCGACCGGGCTGCGGGTTGGGGAACGTTTCCAGCTGTTTCGAGGGGGCGGTGCTCATGAGCGTTTGACGGTGCAGCATAGTCGTTTGATATAGGAAAGGCACGATGACCCGCCTGGCTGGAATCGACATCGACGCCCCGCCGCTGCTGGTGGTTCCCTTGTTGCTGGCGGTGTTGGCGGTGGTGGCGGTGCTGGTGGGTCGGGTGGTGGCGCGCCTCACGCGGGGTTGGTTCCGGTCGGACATTCCCGCCAGCGGCCTGGCCGCCGGTAGCGGGAGACCGGGGGCCCACGATGCCAGCGGCGACCGCGACATCCCACACGTGGCGCTGCCGCTGAGCTTGGCAGTGTTCGCCGCCGGGCTGATGTTGCTGGTGCCGGATCTTCCCCTGGCCGGCCCGCAGTCGCGGTGGTTGCGGGTGACGATAACGGTGCTGCTGGTGTTCAGCCTGGCGATGGCGCTGACGCGCCTGGCGGTGGCGGGCGTGTCCGTCTACGCCGTTCGTCGGCCCACCCTGGCTCCGGCGACCAGCGTCGCCCGCATGGCTGTGCGGATCCTCATCGGCATCCTGGCCATCCTCACCGGCCTGCAGTCGCTGGGTGTTCCGGTGACGCCGCTGCTCACAACCCTGGGGATAGGTTCGCTGGCCGTCGCGCTGGCGCTGCAAGATACGCTGGCGAACTTCTTCGCCGGCCTGTACCTGCTGGCGGATCGTCCGGTGCGCCCTGGCGATTACATCAAGCTGGCCGAAGGTGGGGCCGAAGGCTACGTCGACAGCATCGGCTGGCGCGCTTCGCGGCTGCGCACCCTGGTCGGCAACACCGTGATCGTTCCCAACCAGAAGCTGTCACAGACCATCCTGACCAATTTCCAGCTCCCCTACCCCGACATGGTGCTCAGCGTGGCGGTGCGGGTGCCCTTTGAAGCCGACGTGGATGCCGTGGAGCGCCTGCTGCTGGACGAGGTCCAGCAGGCGAGCGCGCTCTTGCCCGAGCTCATCGCGCGGGACCCCGCCGTGCGCCTGGTGGAGCTTGGCGACAACGGCATGCTCTTCCAGTGCATCCTGCGCGTCCGCGACTTCGAGGCCCAGGGTCGCGCGGCGCACGAGGTTCGCAAGCGGATCCTCAAGCGCCTCAAGCAGGAAAACATCCCCTTTTCCTATCCCCAGCAGGTCATCCACGAAGCCCCGGCCGCCGACCGTCCGCCGCTGGGCCCGCGTGGGAGCCTGTCCCCGTAAACGGGCAGGCTCCATGGGGTTTGACAGCGTCCGAAGGGTCACGCTACCTTGCCAATCCCCCCCGATGAAGACCCCGAGGCTCATCCGGACGCTGGCCCACGCCGTCCTGTTTGCGATTTTGGGCTTGTCGAACGTGCGGGAGGCTGCGGCCGGGATGGTCAAGGGGACAGTGAGACTGCCCGAAGTGGCGCGCGGTTCGCGTCTGCACCAGGGTTACTGGCGCCTGGAAAATGGCAACGTTCCGGTGCGCGCTGCCTCCGGAAAGGCATCGGCCGTGGTGGTCCTGGACGGGATCAGCGGTGTGCACGCGCCGCCCCCCAGGACCGTGACCGTGGAGATCGCCGGCCTCGACGCCCAGCCGCGCCTGGTGGTGGTGGGGCCCGGGTCCGTGGTCGAGTTCAAGAATGTCGGGAAGACCACCCACGAGCTGTCGACGCCCGCCGACGTGTCGGTCATGCCGGTGGAGCGGTTGAACCCAGGGACCTTCCGTCACCAGAAGTTCGGCGCTCCGGGCGGTTATCTGGTGCGGTGCTCGGAGTATCCGCACCTGGCCATCTCGGTGATTGTGGTGGAATCCCCTTTCTACGCGGTCGTCGATGAAAAGAGCGAGTTCCAGATTCCGGGCGCCGTCCCCGACGGGAAGGCGAACCTCAAGGTGTGGGCAATGGGGCGCTGGGTCCATCAGCAATCGATCGAGACGACTGGCAAGCAGGACCTGAAGGTGAAGGTCGAGCCGCCCCGCAACGGCAAGGAGGCCGAGTCGAAGGATCCCGAGGCCAGAGAGGCCGATCCTTCGAACCCAGAGGCCAGGGACTCTGAACCAAAGTGATCGAATAGATGTTTCTCTCAAAGATCTGGTTCATCCTGGTCGCGGTTGCCGCGGGAGTGGCGCTCTCCATCGCGCTCACCGCGCCGCGCCCCATGGCGCAAAAGCTGGAAGAGCTGGAGGGCCAGCGCCTGGACCGCGCGCAGTACGCGGCGGAGCAGATGCTGAAGGTGGACGCCCACAAATGGATCGACCGGGTGGCGAAGCTGGGGCGAGACGCCATCGTGTCCGAAGCGCTGGATGGTGCTTCGCACGGTACCGGCGAGCTGGGGGTGCAGCACAAGACCGTGCAGAGCCGGATTCGCTCCTTGCTGCCCGATCTGTCCACGGCGGGCATAGCCACGATCATCGCCCTCGACGGGAACGGGCGCGTGGTAGCGCGGGTGGGCGACGACGAGAAAGACTACGGTGACAACATCGGCGGGGCCGAGGTCATCAGCGATGCGCTGCGCGGCTACCTCTCCGACGACGTCTGGGGTGCCGGGGGCCATCTGCTGCGGGTGGCCGGCGGCCCGGTGCTCTCGAAGAGCCGCGACCGCATCGTCGGCGCGCTGGTGATCGGCGCGGAGACCGGTGCCCAGTTCGCCGACCGCCTGAAGCGCAACCTGGACATGGACGTGGCGTTGCTGCTGCACGGCAAGGTGGTCGCGTCCACCATTGACGCCGCATTGCTGTCGCCGTTGCCGCAGCTGGTGTCGCAGCACCAGACAGAGATCGACGACGTCAAGCGGACACCTGCCATCTCCCTGGATGTGGGTTCCGAGACCTACCTGGCCGTGGCAGCCGCCTTCCCTGGACAGGCGTCGCAGCAGCAGGGCTATTACGTGCTGATCGGGAAGAAGCCGGCCAAGGCGGATCTGCAATCGTTGCTGGCCAACACGTCGGCGCGTCACCTGAAATGGGGCAGCTTCCCCTGGATTTCCCTGGTGGGGTCGATTCTGGCGGTGGTGGCCATCGGTCTGTTCCTGCAACACCTTGAAGTGGAAGCCCCCATCGCCCGCATGCGCGCCGAGCT
>JBDSME010000127.1:0-4810 GCA_039916065.1 Polyangia bacterium | reverse complement strand
GCCACCACCACCACATTGGCCCCCACCGTCAGGGACTCGGGCGCCAGGGGCGCTGTCGCCGGCGCTGCCGCCGGGGTGACGGTGGGGAAGCCGTCCAGGGTCTGCAGGTACTTGTCGAACTCGCACTCGGCCTGCGAAAGCGGCGGCGCCGCATCGGCACAGTCGGCGGGGAGCGCCACGCCGGCCAGGCTGAAGTCCAGATGCTTGCTCTGCGGGTTAAAGATCAAGCCCGTGGGTTGCGGCACCCGAGGGGGCGCGACATCGAAGTCGAACTCCATCGCTTCCGCCGGCGGATCCTGGGCCACGTCTGGCGTGCAGCCACTGAGTACGAACAGGGCCGCCACCGCCGCGGCGACCCCGACCGTGCCCCCGACCGCCACCGCAGCAGAAAACTGACTTCCTGCGCCGTGGAGCCTCACTTTTTGGTGATCCGGCCCTGAGAGGTGGCGTAGGTCGCGGGCACCGTAGGCACCCCGCCCACCGGCGGCCGGCCGGTCACGTACTTGAGGATGGCCTGCCATTGCTTCAACTCTTCAACGGTGGTCGGCGTGGTGGGATCGGCGTCGACGAACCGCGCCGGGTCAGTGGCGTCGATGGCGGTGGTGCAGGCCTTGTCCTTTGCCGTGACCGACAGCGCCTTGTTCGTGAACGTGTTCACCACACCCAGCAGGCCAGCTACATAATTCGTGGCGATCACCTTGTAACATTTCGTGGTGTCGTTGACGTCCAGGACCTGCTCCGCCGCCCCGGTGACCAGCTTCAGACTGGACACGCGGCCGAAGGGCGGCTTGGACATGTCGTACTCGACCTTCAGGCCGGACATCTGCAGGAAGTACTGATCCGGCACCAGTTCGGGTGCCCCTCCCAGCTCCAGCCCCGATGCGATGTCCTTGGCATTGAGATAAAACGTCACCAGCGGAAACCCGGGGAGCTGATTGGGTCCGATCCCGATAGGGGTCACCCGGAAGAGGTCGGCGAACCAGATCTCGCCTGTCGTTCCCTTCAGGATGTCTGCGCGCAGCTGGCCGTTGGCCTCCACGCCGATCACTGGCGGATCGCTTGGTTGCAGGGCGGCCCCCATGGTCCGATAGGCGTCCGTCACCAGATTGCCGACGGGCGACTCGCCGTAGGCCACCAGCGGAAGGTCGGCGGCCGTCTTGGCCACCACCCCACGATACTGGAGGCCGGAGCTGGCGAGCTGCGTATCCAGTGCCCCGATCAGCGTGTCGATCGTTTGCTGCTCCGCCACGTCACCGGGCACGGTGTCGTCGATGTTCTGCAGGGTGTAGCGGTCCATCGCCACGGTGGCGGGTTCACCCGCCGCCCCCGCCGGGCTGACCGAAAGCTCGAGGTGTCCCAGGAAGCGCCCATAACTACCCGCGGTCACGATCAAGGTCTTCCCCACGACCGCGGGCTGGTCCAGCTTGTCGTGCGTGTGCCCGCTGATGATGATGTCGATGCCCGGAACCTGCGCGGCCAGGTCGGCGTCCTCGCCCTTGCCCGTGCTGTCGATCCCGGAGTGCGAAAGCGCGATGACCAGGTCCACCTTGTCCACCGTGCGCAGCTCGGTGACCATCCGCGCGGCGGCGGTTTCGATGCCCTCGAACGTCAGCGGCGCCTTCTGGGGCGTGACCTGCTCGGCGTCCGCTCCCAGCAGACCAAAGAAGCCGACCTTCAATCCGGGAGAGGTGTCTGTCGCCCCAATCGTCTTCACCAGCTTCTTCTGGATCGCGCCCAAGGCGGCCAGCGCCTCCAACTCATCGTCGCCCGTGGACGTAGCGCTGAAGGTCATGTTGCTCGAGAGAATCGGCACGGTCACTTGCTGCGTTCGCGCCTTGGCCAGGATCCCTGCGAAACCCTTGGGCGTCCAGTCCAGCTCGTGGTTGCCGATGGTAGTGGCGTCGTAGCCAGCCGATTGCAGGAATTGCAGCTCCGGAGCTTGCGCCAGGGCCAGGAACTCGAACAGCGTCCCCATCATGAAGTCACCGCCGTCCAGCAGCAGGACCGGCGTATTGGCCGTGGCGGCCTGGGCCCGTGCAGCGGCGATGGCCGACGAGAGACGAGCCAGCCCGCCCGTGGTCGTGTCGTCGCTGAGCGTCGCCGGGGTGTAATCACGCTCGGGCGCCTGCCCCATGAAGTGGGAATGGATGTCGTTGGTGTGCAGGATCAGCAGCTTCTGAGCCGCCAGCGTGCCCCCGTCGGTGGTTGCTCCGTCGCGCGCGCCAGCTCCTCCGTTTCCGCCGTCGGCCGGGCGTTCCGACTTGCTGCTGCCGCAACCAGCGGCACACAGGGCCACCGCAGCGGCCAGCACGCACGCCCGATTCTTCACGCTATCGGTAAGCTTCTTCGACATGGGGCTCGTCTCCAATTTAAGAGGTATCAGTCTCGCGCTGAGAACCTATGCTCAAATGCGTTTCCGCGCTCAAAAAAAACGCCGCCTGGTCGCAACCGTCCTGGGCCACGAAGCCTCTGGCGTCCTGGCGGCATCACCGTCGCTGCGCGCCCTCACGTACGGTACGCCTCGGTACGCGGGGCCACTCTCGAGGCGGGTTGCTAACATGCCGCCACCATGCAAGACACCACCGCGAGGATGAGCAACGAAGGGCGGTTTCGCGCGGTACGCACCGTCTGGGCAAGCTCCGATTCCCGAACCGTGTCCGCGCGCTGCCGCGCGAATTGGTTGTGGGCTGGTGTGGCGGGTGCCCTGCTGGTGGTTGGGTGTGCGCCCACGTCGTCCGGTGTGTCTCGAGGTGGGTCTGGTGGTAACGGATCTGGTGGGCATGGCGCCAGCGGCGGAAACAGCGGCACCGGTGGTGCTTCCGTTGCCGCGTCGGGCGGACAGACCGCTAGCAGCGGCGGCAACAGCGGTAGCGGGGGAGCTGTCTCGGCAACCGGAGGAGCCGCGGGGCAGGTGGGCGCGACCGGCGGCGACGCTCCCGATGCAGCGGTCTTGGACGCCCAATCGGGCGATGGAACAGCGGGCGGGGGCGCGGGCGGGCCAGACGGCGGGGCGCCCGACTCGGTTGTCGCGGGCGCCTCCGGACGAGGCGGAGGGGCAGCGGCGGCAGCGGCGGGAGCGACGGGAGCGGCCGGAGCCGGCGGTGCCGCCGCCGATCCGCTGGAGGTTGACGTCTACCTGCTCGGTGGCCAGTCGAACGCCACCGGTCAGGGATACATCAAGAACTATCCACCCGGGCTGGTGCCCAATCCCGCCGTCCACATCTATCACTCGGGCGCCCCGCACCTGGACAGCGGTGCCGCCGCCAACAGCTGGATACCGTTGCGCCAGGCCTCCGAGTCCCCCGACCGCTACGGTCCCGAGATCGGCTTTGGCAACGAGATCCAGAAGCTGTACCCCGCGCGCAAGATCTACATCATCAAGCATGCCCACTCTGGCACCAGCCTGTTTCAGGACTGGGTTCCCGGCGCGACGTCGTCGGACAGCGGCGCCTTCGGACCCCAGTTCACGGTGTTTGTCACCACGGTGAACGGCGGATTGAAAGGACTACGCGACCAGGGGCTTCACCCGGTCATCCGGGGCATGCTGTGGCAGCAGGGTGAAGCCGACGCGGATGCTGGCGGCACCACGGCCCAGCAGTATGGCCAGAACTTGAAGGCCTTCATCGCCCGCGTCCGCCAGCAGTGGAGCAGCCCCACCATGCTGTTCATCTACGGTTACGTCTATCCTCCGCCCAACACCGGGGCGGGACGCGACGCTGTTCGGCTGGCGGAACGAAATCTGGATCAGGACTCCGGCAACGCTCTGGCGGTATCGCGGGCCTTCGTGGTGGAGACCGACGATCTCTCGCAACGCGCCAACGACCCGGGCACGCCGTTGCCGTCCGACCATATCCACTTCGGCTCCGCCGGTCAGCTCGAGTTGGGCAAACGGATGGCCGATAAGGTGCGCGACCACTGGCTGCTCCCCTGAGGGAGATATCCGTGAGGTCGGTGATATCGTAGGGACGCCATGAAAGAACGACCCTATGCTCGCGTCGTCGACGGATCCTCCACGGTGCGCCTCCGGCGTTTCGACCCGGCCGACACCGCCGATGTGGACAAGGAGGACGGACTGGCCGAACTGGAGAAGCTGGGCGACGAGTTCGCCGAACTGAGCAACCTGCTCACGTACGCCCGGCGGCATGCCCTGCTGATCGTGCTCCAGGGAAAGGACGCCAGCGGGAAGGACGGCGCCATTCGTAAAATCCTGGACTTCTCCAACATCCAGGACGCCCACGTTGCCCCCTTCAAGGCGCCGACCGAACAGGAGCGCGCCCACGATTTCTTGTGGCGGGTGCATCAGGTGGCCCCGGCGCGCGGGCACATTGCCCTGTTCAACCGATCGCACTACGAGGATGTGATCGCCGCCCGCGTCCACCGGCTCGTACCCGATAAGGTCTGGCAAGGACGCTACGAGCAAATCAACGCCTTTGAGCGACTGCTGGTCGACAGCGACGTCATCGTGCTGAAATTCTGTCTGCACGTCAGCATGGACGAGCAGATCGAAAGACTACTGGCGCGCGAGAAGGACCCGCGAACGGCGTGGAAGCTGAACCCGCAGGACTGGCGCGAGCTGCCCCTTTCCAAGGAGTTGGACCAGGCCTACGAGGACGCTTTGAACCGGTGCGCCAGTCCGCAACTCCCCTGGTACGTGGTCCCCGCGGACAAGAAGTGGTTTCGCAACCTGGCGGTCATGCAACGGCTGGTCTGGACCCTTCGCCCCTACCGGAAGCAGTGGTTGCACACCCTCAAGGACATGGGCCGCGACGCCATGAAGGAAATCCGGGGCTTGCGCGCGCAAGCGAATGAA
>JBDSME010000126.1:0-3062 GCA_039916065.1 Polyangia bacterium | reverse complement strand
TGGTCACCATCTACGTGACCTCAGGTGACGGCGGAGATCCCAACTCGGCCTGGCGGGCACGCGAGACCTCGGGAATGGCGGCTCACGCCGCGATGGCCGGTGTGGCCAGCAACTGGCTTTGTGGCGGAGCCACGTATGGCGGCAAGACAACGACCCGGTGCACCCTCCCCGCCCGCGACGGACTGGTGATGGTGATGTTGCGCGTGGTCGACGGCACCGTCCCCAACACCACCTCTACCGGCGCTATAGCCACCATTGACAAGAGCGCCACCTACACGCCCGCAGAATTGATGGCCACGCTGGCCGCCATTCAGACACAAGTGGCTCCCGTGAAGGTCGGCACCATGGACGGTACCCTGGCGCATGGCAGCGATCACCAGGACCACATCGCCGTCGGCGTGTTGATGTTCGACGTGGCACGCGCTGACGGCGTCGCGCGCACGCTGGCCATGTACCGGGGCTACAGCATGTTCGAGCCGGCGTTCGCCACCGGGATGCTTCCCACCCCCGAGCCGGTCAATCTCACCGCCGCACAGTATCAGGAGAAGCTGCGCATTATCAGCGTCTACGAGCCGCCGCCCCTCGACGCTCCGTTCGACGAATGGTGCCACCGCATGTATGCGGCGCGCATGGTCACGGGCGCCTCCGCGCCCGTGCACACCAGCGCCGGAAGCTGTCTGCAGGCGTCGGGGACCGCGGATGGCGCGTCGGTGACCGTGGCGACCTGCAATGGCGCCGCGTCGCAGAACTGGACCGTGGGCACCAACAGCCACGTGGTCGCCTCAGGTGGTCGCTGCCTGGCGGTGGCCACCGGTGGTACCGCCGCCGTGCTGCGCACCTGCAACAACGCCTCGGCCGATCAGCGCTGGACGTTGCTGAGCAACGGTCAGCTCAGGGGAACGGCCCTCACCTGCCTCACCTTTACTGGCAGCAGTGTGTCGGCCATGGCGTGCGGCTCGGACACCTCGCAACCGCTCTATTCGCCACCAGCCTCCCAGCGCTGGGCCCGCTGAGAAACCTCCTACGGGGGCATGGTTCGCTGCCGCTCAAATGCCCGGGTCCCCCCTCGCTCCACCCGGCAAAGCCGGGTTGCGCTCGCCCGTCTAAAGGGAGGCTGGCACGCAGGACAATCGTCGCGACTGGACCGCCTAGCAGAACCCTAACCCTCTCCCCTTCGGGGCGAGGGGACCGGAGCTACTAACTTGCTCGAAAGATGTGATCAATCATGAGCCCTGACGGGGGCGAGGTGATGAAAAAAAGAGTCTCCACCACTCTACTCAAGTGAACGGCATTTGCTCCTAACCTCCGGTCCCAGAGACCGTAGGGGGAGCCTATCGGCGCGCAATCCGACGAACTGCTTCCCCACGGCTCTTTCGCTGGCCGCGCGCTATCCCTGGCCGTCGACCTCTACTGCCACGGCCCGGGGCAGGGCGGTGGTTGACGACGACGGGGGAAGACCGGCCAGCGACGTTCCAGGCGGCGGCGGCGGCGGCATCAGGTCTCGCTGCTCATTCAGGGCGGTGAGCGCGCGGCGGGCGCAGCGAAACACATTTCTGACGGCGACATAGATGTCGTCGCTGGGGTTGTTGCCGGCACAGTCGGTGGCGATGAGGGTGACGCCCACCGGGGTCGCCAGTTCCAGGGAGGCCTGGTATCGCCAGCCGGCGCCGTGGTGATGCTGATAGGTCGCCTCGATCAGCACGTGTCCACGCGTTATCCCGCCGTCTCCGATCAAAGGCGCCACCTTGGTCAGCCAGGCACGAACCTCCGTCCGGACGGGTTCGCTCCCCTCCAGGCCACTAAAAATAATCTGCACCGTCTCGAACATTGAAACCTTCCTATCCCCGATTTGCCGATTTGCCGTTTCGCTCTGTTGCCGCCCGGTGACCTCAACAAGGTTGAGGTCAGCGCGTCACGCTGGCCGTACTGGAGGGAATGTCACCGCGGCACAATCGTTCCGCCAGCGGTTTGTTTCCAATCAACTCTGCGGCGGGTCACACCCTACTCGGCCCCGCCTCCGGCCGCCACCGTGATCGGGTCGCCATCGAACCATCTCAGCGCGCCACGCGTTCGAGCGGCCACACCACCACATCCGTCCGTCGACTGAAATGCACGAGGGACGGCGGCCCCGGCAGTGTGATCCCTTGCGCCTCACCCATGGTGTTTTCGCCGATGGTCGCGCTGGCGTTCTGCAATGACCAGGGCGCGTGGTGAATGTTGGCGCGAAGGAGCGTGCCGGCGCCATCCTGCGTGTACAGGCAATAACGTGCAGTCAGGAAGTGTTCGAGCGTACCGGGTGTTGCCTCGAATGATTCGCCAGCGGGTCCGGCGGTGGTGGCATAAGTGGCGCTGAAAGCGACCCGGGGGCCGCGGCTGCGACGAACGGCCCGGTACCTGACGCACACCCTGTGATTCTGGACCTCGGTCTGCGTCTGCATGTCGGCGTGAAAATACGGGAGGTGGAAAAGCCGGCGCGCCGCCCACACCGCTGGCAGGTTCGCGGCGTCCAAGCTTACGAACCATACGCCAGGTTTGCCGTCGGCTTCGACGTACAGCCGGACGTTCAACTCAGGGAAGGCGGACAGGCCCGGAAGGTCTGGCAAGGGCCGCGCCATCACCCCCTCCATGCGAAACGGCACGATCCCCACCCAGGAGGTGCCCCCGAACTCGTTGATGCGCAAGGACGGAGGCACGAGGTGGCGCAAACGCGGGGTCTCCACCGGCCAGTGGGCAAAAAGCAAGTCTCGCCAGCTCTGCCGCCACCGCCACGGCCCACGCGGCAATGGCCAGGGACGGTGATCAACCCTCTGCAACGCGGGATGCACATCGAAAGTGTGTCATGGACGCGGTGCATCGGCCTGGTGACTTGTCTCGGGTGACTTGTCTCGGGTCGCTTTCGGAACCACATCTTTACCGATACACCGACCAAGGAGATCGCAAATGAACAGCCAGGTGATCAGATGAGCCCGCGCAAGAAGAGGGTGTCGCGTCCCTTCGAGCCCCGTGCCACCGCCCGATCGGACGATGCCAACGCTTTCATCCCGGATCCGGGGGATGGCCCT